>JBECKU010000275.1:0-4166 GCA_040235385.1 Candidatus Sulfobium sp.
CTGGTCAATAAGAATGTGGTCTTTAAGGATCTGGGGCTGCTTATCGTGGATGAGGAGCAGAAATTCGGAGTGGCCGTGAAGGACAATCTCAAAGCGATAAAGGAGAATGTGGATGTGCTTACCCTGACCGCGACGCCCATCCCCAGGACATTGCATATGGCACTCTCGGGGATCAGGAACATCAGCGTCATAGAGACCCCTCCGGAGGAGAGACTTTCCGTGAAGAGCACGGTCGCCGTCTTCAATAAAGAGCTTGTCAAAGGAGTAATCGAAGCGGAACTGAGGCGGAATGGACAGGTATTTTTCGTGCATAACAGGATACACGATATTGACAGGACCGCCTTAAAAGTGCGGGAATTGGTCCCCTGGGCTGAGATCGGGGTCGCCCATGGGCAGATGCCAGAAAAACAGCTCGAAGACGTAATGCGCAGATTTTTCGAAGGAGAACTGGAAGTGCTGGTATCTACCGCCATCGTCGGATCGGGAATCGATATTCCGAGGGCGAATACGATCATTATCGACAGGGCGGACCGGATGGGACTCGCGGAGTTGTATCAGTTGCGGGGCAGGGTCGGGAGAGGAAGCGTGAAGGGGCATGCGATTTTTCTCGCCCCCCCTGAATCATTACTGACTGAAGAGGCAAGGAAGAGACTCCAGGCGGTCCAGGAGATGAGCTACCTTGGGGCGGGGTTCAGGCTGGCGCTCAAGGATCTCGAGATCAGGGGGGCAGGGGATATGTTCGGCCCGGAGCAGTCCGGGCATATACACGAGATAGGGTTCGATCTTTATATCGAGATGCTCGAAAAAGCCGTAGCAGAACTGAAGGGCGATAGCGTGAAGGCGGCACCGGAGCCGGTAATAGACCTGAAAGTCTCTGCTTTTATCCCGGAGGAATATATCGACGATATTACCTTGAGGCTGAGTTTTTACAGGCGCCTGGCGTCATTGGGAAGCGAAGAAGAAGCCCTTGATTTCGGGGCGGAGCTAAGAGACAGGTTCGGTCCCGTCCCGCTGGAGGTGAGTAATCTGCTCGAAGTTGTGAGACTGAAGGCCTTCGCGCGCGAGTTTTCCATCATGAAAATAGTCGAGAAAAATGGGAAGGTACGGGTATTATTTTCCGAAGACACCCCTGTCGAACCTTCCCGGATCTTTGCACTCCAGGACAACTATCATGACATGATCAGATTTTTTCCCGACGGTTTTGAGGTTGAACTCGACCGGGAAAAAAGCGAAACCGTATTTCCACACATGCTCGGTATCTTGACTGAACTCAGCGGGGAAACTGTTAAAGAAGGGACGCACTGAAATCCTGAGAGACGGTCGGTCTCAAAGGGATGAATACAAAGCTGTATAACCGCAGGCTGCCAGGAGTTCTTCCCCCCTCGAATCCAGCATGCCGACGAAAGCCTCGACAATGAATGGGTCGAACTGCGATCCCGCGTTCGATCTAATTTCTTCTTTTACTGTCTGCAGGGTCAGGGCCTTTCTATAGGGTCTGTCCGTCATCATGGCATCGAAAGTATCGACAACTGACAGGACCTTTGACTTGAGGGATATTTCATCACCCTGAAGACCATAGGGATAACCCGATCCATCGTATCTTTCATGGTGCTGAATGATGGTCTTTCTCACGTCTTCCATCGTTTCTATCGGTCCGAGTATCTCATCCCCGATGAGAGGATGTGTTTTTACCAGTCCGTATTCTTTTATGGTAAGTTTTCCCTGTTTCTGCAAAATAAAGTTGTCGATGCCGATCTTCCCTATGTCGTGAAGTATTGAGGCATGTTCGAGGAGTTCGAGTTCTGAAAAATCAAGACCTATCTTTTTCCCGAGTTCCAATGAGAGGAGCCGTACCCTTTCGGAATGGCCCCTGGTAAACCTGTCGCTTGCTTCGAGAGCATTGACGAGAGACTGAATTGTGGAAAAATAATTACTCTTCAGGCTCTCATACAGGCTGGCATTTTCGATCGCGACCATGGCATGGTTCGAGAGCGTGGTGAGAATGTCGAGTTCGTCCTCCGTAAAGGAAGTTCCATCAGCACCGTTCTCGAGAAGCATTGCGCCGATGATACGGCCTTTCATCTTCAGCGGCACCCCGATTTGAGACCCTGAACCGGCTTGTCCGGCCGCAGGTCCGGGAATAAAAACCGGTTTGCCGGAAGTAAATAGATCCATATATTGCTGATTCATTTCGAATGACAAATCAGTGATACTTTCTATTGTCCCCCCTTTATGATATTTTATCGTAGTGGCGGGCTTATGAGAATTTTTGAGATGCATGGTAATTTTTTCCGCATTGAGCAGGTCGGCCGTCGTCTGGATTATGATCTTCATTAACTCCTGTGTCTCGATAATCGAGGTGAGTATCCGTCCGACCTCGCTGATCTTTTGAAGTTTCTCAACCGCCTTCTCAAGTTCGATATTTTTGTTCTTTACTTCTCTTGAGAGAGAGGTGACGGCCTTGTTTGCTGTTTGCAGTTCCTTGATCTTGAATTCGAGCTGGGAATTGAGGTCCTCCACCTTGTTTTTGTGTTCGAGCTCAGCCCTGATCTTTGCCAGTTCCCTCTCCTTTGTAATATTCTTGTTGTACAGTTTGGTTATCTCCCCGATCATTTTATTGAAAGAAGTACCGATAACCCCCAGTTCGTCATTTGTATTTACTTTAACAGACGCCTTCCAGTTCCCCGATTCGACATCATGTATGGTGACTAGAAGGTTCTTCAGGGGGTTCATGACCAGGCGCGAGAATAAGAGGCTCAGTGTCGTTGAGACCAGGATCACGATAAAGAGATTGGAAAAAATCAAAGTCCTTTTCAGTGACAGGAAGGTTGTAAAATCCCTGGATACATCCTGCGTGATCTGTACGACTCCGATGGGGTTCAGGCTTTCCTGGTGGCACCCGAAACATTCCTTCCGATTATCTATTCTCCGGAAATAATTGATTGTTGTGTCGTTTATGATCGTGGGCTTGTGATAACGGTCGCGCTCAGAAGATTCTATAAAGTCGAGGGATTTTGTCCCAATTTCTTTCCTGTGTACGGACTTGAGGATCGTGCCGTCGGGTGCAATGATCCTGAGTCCCATTACCTCTTTGTTTTTCCCTATGTTCTCGATTATTTTCTGGACTTCCCCCGTGTTGCCCTCCTTCATCGCACTTTCAGTAGTCCGCTCGATGATATCGCACAGGAAGATAGTATCCTGGAGCTTTGCTTCGACCATCTTATCGTTCTGCATCTTAATAACAAAGGCGGTCGTGATTCCGACTGTAAGAATGATCGTGAGGGCTATTATCGTTATTAGTTTTGTTTTTATGATCATGGCGCTATAGTCCGGCCAAACAATTAGCAATTATTATGCCGGACATAATGTAAATTTCCACGACTATCCGGAAATTAAAGTGGTTGCAAGCTGCATGACCTCACTGGGCAGTATCATCAATAAATGGACCGGATACCGCAGACGTTCCTGAATGCGGCTTCGGCATCGATAAATAATGATATGAGTCGGGCTGAAATATGTCCGGGTTAAGAAGGAGGCCTGACAGCTTTACGTAGTCGGCTTTCATAAAAAGATGAAGGATAATATAGTAATATCCTTTATAAGAAAAGCTTTAATTTTGATTTGAGAGTGGTTCTTTTCACTCAGACTGCTTCAAATCCCTCATCATTTAAATTATCGTCATATGAGGTTTGACTGAGGACTATTTAGTGTACAATACAACCTATGGCAAAACCGCTTGTGGTAATAGTCGGTAGACCGAATGTAGGCAAGTCTACCCTTTTCAACAGGATTACTGATACTCATACTGCTATCGTGGAGGACATTCCGGGAGTGACACGGGACCGTAATTATCTGGATGCAATGTGGGGCGAAAAATCTTTTATCGTTGTGGATACGGGAGGTTTCTATCCTGAACCGCCGGAAGATATTTATATCCAGGCGAAGGAACAGGCGCTGTTCGCCGTCGACGAAGGCGATATAGTCATTCATCTGCTTGATGGGAAAGAAGGACTCACCCCTGCGGATATGGAGCTCGCGAGGCTTCTGCGTGCATCGGGCAAAAAGATCCTTTGGGCGGTAAACAAGATAGACGCGCCTGTTAGAGAAGACAGAATGTACGATTTCTACGCAATAGGCACCGAAGACCTCTGGCCGATATCTTCCGT
>JBECKU010000318.1:0-5316 GCA_040235385.1 Candidatus Sulfobium sp.
CCCCTTCCATATGGCGTTTACTCCTGACGCAAGTAAAATGTTTGTCACTCTCTGGTGGCCGCCTCCGACTAAAAATTCCATAGCCGTTGTCGACACGCGGTCGTGGAAGATTACCAAGGTGATCGAAATCGGTCCTGACACGCATACGATCGCCTGCACCGGTGACGGCAAATGGCTCTTCGGTGTCTACAGCGGATATCAGAAGACCAATTGCGGTACCTATGTAGTCCGGGTCAGTGACGACAAGTTCTACGGTTATCTGCCGAGTCCTTTTGGACATCACGATTCCGTAATCGTACCCCGGAGCAAAAAGGAGCTTGCGATTTCGAGATGTCCGACTACATAAGAAACGGGGTGAATACAAAATAAATTTCAAATTTCTCCATGATGGAGGCGCCTCCATCATGGAGAAGGCCCTTTTAGTTACGGGTCCGGCGGGAAGACTCACAAGACACTAAGGAAGATTGGAGATGCTCAGATGATGGTCTTGTCGTTATTCAGGCTGGCTTATCAGAACCTTCAGGTCAAGCATTTACGATTTTACATTATACTTTTTGGCGTAAGTATGGTCATAGGGGCTTTGTTTGCCAGTTCCATACTTATAATTGGGATTCACCACAGCCTGGACAAGGGCCTTTCAAAACTCGGAGCCGACCTTCTCGTAATTCCAAAGGAATCGCTGGTCAATCTGAAATCCGCTTTACTTACCGGGGAACCGTCCGCTTTTTATATGGACAAGACTGTCGTGGAAAATGTCCGCAATCTAAAAGGCGTAAAGAGGGTGTCCGGTCAGATCTTTCTCACGAGTGCAACGGGAGAATGCTGCATCACCGGCAATTCATTTTTAATCGGGTTTAATCCCGCTGATGATTTTACCGTTCTGCCATGGGTCGAAAAGAGAAAAAAAGGCGAAGAGTTTCCAAAAGACGGGGCGATTGTCGGCGCTATGACTATGTGGAATCTGGGAGACAGCATAAGATTCTATGGAGTAGACCTTAAGGTCTGGGGTAAGCTTGAAAGGACGGGAATAGGATTATATGACAACGCGATCTTTTTTGATTTGGACAAAGCTTATGAAATGTCCGAGAAGTCGCAGACGGATCCATCGATCCAGCCGCTGAAGCCGATTAACGGTAAAGTATCGGGAGCGCTGGTCCAACTGGAAGTCGGGGCGAAGATACCGTTCATAACATTCTCCATTCTGAGAGACAATTCGGAGCTCAAGGTCGTTACAACCGGTAATATTCAGACGTCCGCCCGGCAGACTACTGTCGCGGTTTTTTCCGGAATCATCGCATTGATTGTCGTTCTTGTCTTGTCGAATATTCTGATGATCAACGCAATTTTTTCCGCCGTGGTTAATGAGAGAAAAAGAGAAATAGGTATCATCAGGGCTATCGGCGCGACGAAGGCCGCTATATTTAAGCTTGTTCTTTACGAATCTACCATGATAAGCGTGATCAGCGGCTTTATCGGCATGCTGATCGGAGGCGTAATGCTTAAACTATTTCAGAGATCGATTGTTTTTTATCTCAAGCTGCTCAATATCCCCTTTATGCTTCCTCCGCCTGAACTGATCGTCATACTTGCCGTCGGTGCAATCGCAATCGCCCTGCTGATGGGAATCAGCGGGTCCACATATCCGGCTTTCATCGCCGTAAAAATAGATCCTCATGAAACAATGAAGCAGGGGCTGTGACTATGGGATCATTTATTGAGGTAAGAGATTTGACGAAGGTTTATCATGTAGGCGAGCAGCACGTTGAGGCCCTGAAAGGGATTAATCTTGACATCGGGCAGTCTGACTTTGTGGTCTTCATGGGCCATTCCGGATCGGGCAAGACGACGCTTGTCAGTGTGATAGGCGGTCTTACAAAGCCGACGAGCGGGACGGTTCGAATTGAAGGAATCGATATATGGAGCCGCAATGATAAGGCCATATCCAAATTCAGAAACAAAAAAATAGGATTCTGTTTTCAATCCTTCAGCCTTTTGCCGTCGCTCAATGTGCTGAACAATATTGTTATGCCTCTCATATTCAGCAATAACGGGAAAAGAGACCGGGAAGAAATCCGGGAAAAAGCAGTCTCGATGTTGAGCGAACTCGATATGAAGGACAAGGTCGCTTCATTCCCATCGGAACTTTCCGGAGGCGAGCAGAGGAGGGTGGCCATAGTGAGGGCTCTCGTGAATGACCCGGATATAATTCTCGCCGACGAGCCTACAGGAGAACTCGATATCAGGACGGAGCAGGAAGTAATAGAAATCTTCCGCCATATAAATGAAGAATATAAAAAGACAGTAATAGTCGTCAGTCATACGCTTGCATGGATGGAAAAAGCCGGAAAGATAATCGTCATGAAGGATGGACTACTGTACGAGGGCATGGATGATCCGGTCAAATTGCTGATGGGAGGATGTTGATACATGGGAATAATGAAGATCGCACTCATAGAATTATTGAGAAGGCCCGGAAGGAATGCATTGATTATTTTGGCTATAATAATTGCGGTTGCCCTCCTTACATCACTTTCAATCGTCAGCGATTCCGCGAACAAGACAATACTGGAAGTTATTACACGTACAGGACACACCCTGACAGTACGTCCGTCAAATGTTTCAGGCAATGATGAAGGTAATGCAATGTCCGGCACGGTGTCATCTTCGGATGTGGTCCTGGGGCAATATATTCCGGATTCAGTGATGCCTCAAATAACGAAGATATATGACGAAGCCATAAAAGCGGGATGGGAAAAGAAAGGCGGTCTGGTTTCACGGCCCGGTATCGGCGACATCAGCATAGAACCCCCCACGTGGGCTCCGCGGCTATATCAGAAGGCCGATGTCGACGGCATAAACATAATAGTGGCCGGCGTTGATTTTTATAAGGAATATTTCGTCAGGTTCTGGTGGAATTTATCGAGTGGCACATGGCCGGAAGATGCGAGCATGTTAAGAAAGGCCGGAGAAGACGAGGCCGTGCTCGGCGGTACATTCGCCAGCGTAAAGGGATTGACGACCGGTGATTCGGTCACCGTAAACAACAAGAAATTCAATGTCGTCGGGGTCCTGGAGGAAACAAATTCCCCTGACGACTATATGGTTTTTATTCCCCTTGGGACGGCTCAAAGGCTTTTTAAGAAGGAGGGGCTTATATCGCTCCTGAGCGTCAGGGCCATGTGCCCGAAATGTCCCGTTGGAGAAGCGATGGTCGAATTGAATAAAAAAGTCACCGGAATTACCTCCGTATCTCAATTAAACATCGCAGAGGTCCAATTCGAATTCTTTAATATGCTTTATAAGTTCCTTCTGGCGATAGTCGCGGCAACGCTGGCCGTAGGCTTTTTTTCGATTTTCAATACGGTCACCGGCGCTCTGTACTCACGGGTCAAGGAGATAGGACTTTTAAAGTCGGTCGGGGCATCCAGGTTTCAGCTTCTCAGGATGTTTCTTTACCAGCATTTGATTATCGGCATGCTCGGCGGTTCTGCGGGTTTTCTCCTGGGTGTGGGAATGGCGTACGTCCTGAATTCCCTGCTCGATATCGGGGCGGTCATCCGGGTCAGCGAACAGTTTTTCTGGATTGCGCTGTCGCTCGGCATTGTATGCAGTCTGGTCGCTATTTTTTATCCTGCTTATAAACTGTCAAGGATAAAGATTACCGAAACCTTTAGGACCCAGTGGGAGGTTTAAGGTGAAACTTCTTTCGATGGCAATAAAGGATTTGTTGAGAAGAAAAGGGAAAAGCCTTTACATACTCATCGCAGTCGTCATCCCGGTTGCTATCCTGAGCACCATAGTTCTAACTCTTGATAACGCCGATGATTCTCTGACAAATCTCGCGTCAAAATTCGGATTCACCATGATGGTCCAGCCGAAAAATATTCAGCCGGACAGCTTCGATCAGATAGGCGTCATTCTCAATGAATATATCCCGGATTCTGTTATCGGCGAAGCAGAGATAATCATCAAAAGGAATATTCCCAGGAAGGATCAAGCGGTTCTTATCACCCCGAGAATATACCAGAAAGCCGATATCATTCACCGGACAAACCAGCTGAAGGCCGTCATAGCGGGGATTGATTTCAAAAAAGAACTGGAGGCACGATCGTCGTGGAGTCTCGATGAAGGAAAATGGCCGGCCGGCGATGCTGAAACAGTGCTGGGCGGGTCATATGCAAAAGAGAAAAGTCTGGCTGTCGGCGAAACTCTAATGATAAACAACCGGGAATTTAAGGTCGTCGGCCTTCTGAGACCGACAAATTCTGCCGACGATTACATGATCTTCTTGTCGTTTCCTGTTACCCAGCAGCTTTTTGACAGAGACGGCTTTATGTCTGTCGTAAATATCCAGAGCGCCTCTCTGGATAAGGATAAAAATTTATTGACTGAAGTGACGGACCAATTAAATAAGAGCATCCCCAATATAAAGGCCCTCTCCCCCCAGCAATTCAGTACGATGAAGTATGTTCTGCTGAAGAAAACATTCAAGTTCCTGCTTTCGATCGCACTCGCCACGGTCATAGTGAGCATATTTTCAATATTCAACATCGTAACCAACGCCCTTTATTCCAGGGTTAAGGAGATCGGCATGTTGAAGTCCGTGGGTGCTTCGAGGTCTCAACTTTTTATGATATTTTTTTATGAGCACGTTATTGTGGGAATAACGGGCGGGATCCTGGGCTACCTTATAGGTTCGATTTCGTCATATCTCCTTGACGCCTTTTTCTTTAAAATCGGATCAGCGGCCGGCATCAATCCTCAGTTCCTTCTTGTCGCTTTATTTGTCGGTGTTTTCTGCAGTCTGATCGCGAGTTTTTATCCTACCTACAAATTATCCAACATTAAGATAACCGAGACTTTCAGAACTCAATGGGAGGTATAAATTTATGTTCGGCAGCGAAGGTAATCATTTCCTGGAATTACATAACGTAGGGAAGTCTTTTTTTACCGGCACATCCGAGGTCAAAGCTCTCGACGGAATTAATTTGAATATTGATAAGGGAGGACTGATTGCGCTTGTCGGTCCCAGCGGGTCAGGGAAGACCACGCTGCTGAACATCCTCGGCGCTCTTGATAAACCGACGTCGGGAGAAGTCCTGCTGGAAGGCGTAAGGATAGATGCCCTTTCGGAGGAAAAACTCGTCAATTTTCGAAGAGAAAAATTCAGTTTTATTTTCCAGGACGCAAAACCTCTCCGCATGCTTAACGTACTTGAAAATACACTTTTGCCTTTTAATTTTTGGAAACCCAAGAGCAATAACAGGAATCTCAAAGAAGAAGCCATAGAAACGATAAAATCCCTCGGCCTGGGCC
>JBECKU010000330.1:0-18919 GCA_040235385.1 Candidatus Sulfobium sp.
TTCTTCGGGACCGACATCCTCCAGGGAAGACTCTTCGGAGCTTTCTTCGAGAAGAGGATTTTCGACGAGTTCCTGGTTGAGTGCCTGGGACAATTCGAGCTGGGGCATTTGCAGAAGCTTGATGGCGATCTGCAGTTGCGGCGTCAGCACCAGCTTCTGGGAAAGTTTTAATTCAAGACGACTTTCGAGCGCCATTAGAGACTGAACTCCTCACCGAGATATACTTCCTTCACCCTGGGGGCAGCGATCAGTTTCTCGGGCGTACCCTCAGCCAGTATCTCGCCGTTGCTTATTATATATGCTCTATCCGTGATGGAAAGAGTGTCCCGGACGTTATGGTCGGTTATTATTATCCCCAACCCCTTTGATTTCAGATAGACGAACATTTTTTTCAACTCGATAATGGCCAGGGGATCGATCCCGGCAAAAGGCTCATCGAACAGAATGAAAGTAGGTTTTGTCGCAATCGCCCTGGCTATTTCAGCCCGTCTGCGCTCACCGCCGGAAAGTCTGTATCCGTTCCTCCCGGAAAACTCGGTAAGGCGGAACTCGTGCAGCAGCCGGGTAATCTCCAGGTCGGTTTCTTCGCTGGAAAGCCCTCTGATCTCGAGCACGGCCCTGAGATTGTCTTCGACAGACAGCTTTCGGAAGATGGAAGGCTCTTGAGGGAGATAGCTTATCCCCATTTGCGCACGCCTGTACATGGGCAAAGTGCTGATATCGACGCCGTCGAGAATTATCCTGCCGCTTTCAGGCTTGATAAGACCCAGTATGCTGAAAAAGGTAGTGGTTTTTCCCGCTCCGTTTGGGCCCAGCAGCCCGACGATTTCACCGGTCGACACATGGATGTCGATATTATTTATCACCATTTTTTTATGATAGGCTTTCGAGATGCCTTTTACATCGAGGAGATGCATCACTCAGTTCTCCCTGTTTTTTAAATAGACCTTACTGTTTTCCACAACCGAACGGTCTTCATCGATAAAATACGTCATCACTGAGCCTGTAACCACGTTCTCGCCGTCCATCGCACGGGGGTTGCCCGAGAAAACCACCTTCGCCTCGTCGGCATAATAGACCGCCTTATCAGCGGTGATCAACCGGTCTCCTTTATAAAGTTTTACATTGCCGCTCGACTCAATAGTACTTATGTCGCCGCTGTCTTCCGTATAAAAGACGAGCATGGAATTCGCATAAATAGTCATTTCCGGTGTCTTTGCGACGACGTTTCTCTCGAAGAGGGCTGTATGGGCCCTGTTGTCGGTTGTAAGTGTTTCCGATGTCACCGTTATCGGCCCCTGCATCTTGTTTCGCGGCTCTTCGGAAAAAGCAAAACGCCCCGATAGAGTCAACACGAATAAACTAATGATAAAAAACTGCCTTAACGTCCCGTTCAATTTTTACCTTTCCTTCCGCACTATCGATCCGCATTCCCTTTCCCCGCAACCGAAACCTCCTGCCCTCGATCAGAACAGGGCTTTCAGTCTCAAGATTTCCGGTTTCACCGTCATATTCGGCAGTGTCGGACGTTACCGTATAGTCTTCGCCGCGAGCAATGATCTTCCCGGCTATGCTGAGGTTCTTGTCCGTCATATCGTAGAGGCCCCTGTCGGCATGAACCCGTATTCCCTTACCTTCGATCACCATTTCCAGATCCGTAAGATATGCTTTTTTACCGCTGTCGGATATGTCGGCCCTTTTTGCAATCAATATCCAGTTCTTTCGACCGTCTTTTTTGTTTACGATCCTTAAACCTTCGATAAAAGATTCTCCCTTCTGCTTAATCTCCGGGACGCTCATGGTTTCGTCCTTAATCAGGAAAAAAATAATGGAAAAAAGGACAAGAGAAAGGATAAAAAGCATACTGCGTTTCATAAAAAAGTTTATCATACGCGGCTGATTAAGTAAAGGCAAAAAGTGTGCCAGGTTTCATTTAAGGCCCATAAACAGAGCATCTCTCATAATATCCACAGGGGGGGCTACCAAGGTCCAGAGCTCGAACGCCAGTGCTCCCTGCCAGAGCAGCATGCCGCGACCGTCGAGTGTGCGGCATCCTCTTTCAGAGGCCCTTTCAAGCAGGCGGGTTTTTCTGTAGATAAGATCACAGACTGTCTGCTCCCGAAGAAGCAAAGAAGTATCGAACGGTTCCGGATCATCCGGTTTGAGGCCGAGAGGAGTTGCATTGATGATAATATCGTACTGCCCGATGTCGCCGATCCTGTCGAGCGCTTCGACGTTCTTCCTTATCCTGGACAGATCAGAGGCGAGGTTCTCCCTCTTTTCCTCATCAATATCGGAAAGAACCAGTTTCTTGGCTTTTTCACTAAGGTAGTAGCTTATTGCCCTGGATGCCCCGCCGCAGCCGACCACCAGAATGGTTTTCCCTTTAACGGTAATGCCGCTTTCATCGAGAGAGCGCATGAAACCTCTTCCGTCGGTATTATATCCGGTGAGTTTTCCTGTCTCGTTCACGACCGTGTTTGCTGCGCCGATGAATAATGCCTCCTCGTTCACCTCGTCGAGGAGGGGGATGACCGATTCCTTGTGCGGGACCGTAACGTTTACTCCGGTCATGGATAGTGCTCTCACCGCCTCAACAGCTTTCCCGAGATCGTCCGGATGGACCTTGAAGGGAAGATAACAGTAGTCCAGACCGAGATGTCTGAAAGCGGCGTTGTGCATCAGTGGAGATTTCGTATGTTCGACGGGGTAGCCGAAAAGTCCCGTAATTTTAGTGCTGCCGGTTATTGTCATCGTCGACTCCTTCTTCTCCCGGGGATGGCCCGGCTACGGCGTCGATGAGGCCCTGAGGGCTCGCCTCGACTCTCATTATCTTCAAGCCCGTCGCCTCCCCGATGTCCTCCAGCGAAACATCGTCCAGAAAGACATTATCGTCTTCTTTCAGCGAGACTTCCGGAATAAGAACCACATCGTAAGGATAGGTATTGTCATGAAGAGACTTGATGATGTCCCGTCCGGTCAAAAGCCCTGCGACAGTGACTGACGTGCCGAAAAAATTATTCTCAACAGCAGTTACCTTGATATTTAATCCCTCCCTGGTGGAAAGGCGGTCTGCGAATTTTTTCAGATAAGGGTAGAAAGATGTCCCGGTAATGGCCAGGACCGACTTCGCGGGCAACGAATGTTTCGGCATCCTGGCTTTTCTGGCCTGGTTCAGAAAGAGCGGAACCATCCCAACGCCGTTCTCTATCTGAGGGAGGACCCCGTAAAACTTGATTGAAGGGAAGGGGCGGGCCGCCCTTATATACATTTCATCAGAGCAGTAAACAACCGGATCGCCGTGGTTTTTCATGTATCTCTTCTGGAACGCCTCCACAGTCTCGAGGGCCTTCACAGCGTCAGCCTCGCTCAGAGGCTTTACCTGATGCTTTCTGTGCGATGTCAGTCCTACCGGCACCACCGCTATCGAGGATACATAAGGGTAGAATTTATAAAGGTCCTTGATCGTGCCCTGTAGTTCTTTGCCGTCGTTGTATCCGGGACAAAGGACGATCTGCGTATGCATCCTGATTTTATTGTCTGCAAAAAATTTCAGTTCTTTCCGGATGTCCGGTGCTTTCGAATTTCCGAGCATCCGGTTACGGACGGCACTGTTCGTCGAATGAACGGATATATAAAGAGGACTCAGCCTTTGTTCCGCGATTCTCTCTTTGTCGCAGGCCTGAAGATTGGAAAGTGTCATGTAGTTTCCGTAAAGGAAAGACAACCTGTAATCTTCATCCCTTACATACAGGGATTTCCGGAGTCCCCTCGGGAGTTGCTTCACAAAGCAGAAGAGACAGTTGTTTCTGCACGTCCTTACCTTAAAAGGCTTGATCGTAATTCCGGTATCACTTTCGCTCCCGCCATCGATCATGGCGTTTTTTACGGCCCCGTTTCGGAGAAAGGCAATCTCCAGGTTTTCGGACCCCTTGTAAAACATGAAGTCGATAGCATCGGAGACCGCATGGGAGTTTATCGAGCGGAGGATATCGCCGGGACGCAGTCCTGCCCGCCAGGCGGGGCTGCCCCGAAGCACAGAGTCTATTTCTATGCCCCTTCTATTACGCATTGGCAAGTTTCAAACCGTTGTAAATGTACTGAAGTCCCGATATCGCAGTAACGGCGGCAGTGAGGAACAGCAAAACGACCGGTATCGGGGGAAGGGCGGCATAATTGATCCTGCACAGGATATATGCGAGGATGATCAACTGAAGCGCGATAGCCGCTTTCCCCGCGAGAACAGGTTCGACTCTTGTGGTTTGGGCAGTCATATAAAGTAAAAACCATCCAATTACAACGATGAGGTCTCTGCTGATGACGGTTATTGCCAGCCATTTCGGTATCCAGCCATAGATTGAAAACAGGACGAAGGAAGTTATGAGAAGGAACTTGTCCGCAAGAGGATCAAGGAATGTTCCGAGAGAGGTTTTCTGGTCTGCTATTCTGGCAAAAAACCCGTCCAGCATATCGGTGAGGGCGGCAAAAATAAAAAGCAAGAGAGCATAAAGGTATTTGTTGTAGATAATTGCTGTAGCGAATACCGGGACGATGAGTATCCGAAGCACTGACAGGGTATTCGGTATATTCAATATGTGCAAGATATCAGACCTCCGGTTTTCTCCGCTATGAAGTGAGAAGGCATATTCAGAAGGCAGGAGGTCGCTGTCCTCCGGGTTCCCCCCGAATTTCCAGAACGACGTCACGGTATATTATACGGCGCTTCAGAAAATTGCAATCTCAACCCCAGCTTATTATAACACTTCGTATCGACTCTTCCTGACAAACCGGACACCATCATCCGGGCATGGCATTTTTCTACACGGAATCCATAACGGCCCGCCTGATCGAGGGATTCGGTGAAATATTTTTCGGCCAGGGCCCTTCTGCCTTCCAGCAGACAAAGCTCTCCCAGTCCCAGTCTGCAATATATCATTCCTCTCGGGTCCTTTGTTTTCGTGAATCTGGACTGTGCCATCCTGAAAAGGCGTCGGGCCGTCTCATAATCCCCGAGCATTTTATATGTCGTACCCTTGCTCCAAAGGGTATAAGAATAACTAACCCTGTCCCCGATCTCCTCATAAATCGAAGACGCCCGCCTGAAGTTTGCAAGCGCCTTTTTGTAATCCCCGAGCATTCTGAATGCGTTTCCAATACCGCAATATGAATATGCTAATCCGAACCGGTCTCTCAGGGAGGAAAACAGTTGGTTTGCCGAAGAATAATACTCAAGAGAGTCATTGAAGCGGCCGGCGATTCGCGAAGTCCCGCCGAGGCCGCAAAGACAATATCCGACGGACGGGCTCATACGGAGAGACTCAAAAATTCCCATCGATTCCCTGTAGGTTTCGATAGCTTTTGGAATATCCCCTTTTATTCTGAGATTCCCCCCGATTGCCCACAATACGAAGGCGGTAGCCTGGGAGTCTTTGGTTTTTTTATAGAAGCGTAGAGATTTTTGAAGAAGTTCCGAGGCCGTCTTCCAGTCGCCTTTGCCCCTTCTGGACAATCCCATATTTGTCATGGCATCAGATATCGCTACCGGATCATCAATGCTTCCGGCTGTATACACGGCTTCGGAATAGGACTTCTCGGAGAGGTCAAAGTCACCGATCATTCTGTATACGTCGCCTATCGCAAGCTGGCTGTCCAATATGCCTTTCGCATCGCCGGATGAAGAATAATGAATAAGCGCTTTTTTAAACAGGGTGAGCGCACTCCTGTAACGGCTTCGGCTTCTCAGGTGCTCGGCTTCATGAAAAAGGTTATCTGCGTCCGAGGATTTCATTCAGTGTCTCCATGGTCGAAACATAATCCGGGGAATTGAAAAAGGCCGATCCCATCACAAGGATGTCGGCTCCCGCATCGGCGACCTTCCCGGCGTTATCCGTGCCTATACCCCCGTCGATTTCAATCTGTGTGGATAACCCTTTCTCCACAATCCTGGCCTTCAGCCGTTTTAGTCTTTCAAAAGAGGCCGGTATGAATTTCTGCCCTCCGAAACCCGGGTTCACAGACATAAGGAGAACCATGTCCGCATCCGCAAGAATATCGTCCAGGTTTTCCACGGGGGTAGCGGGGTTGACCGAGACCCCTGCTTTTACCCCGCCTTCCCTGATGACCTGCACAGTCCTGTGCAAATGGACAACTGCTTCATAATGTACCGTGAGGATATCGGACCCTGCGTCGATAAAGTTCTGAATGTACCTGTCCGGCGCCTCGATCATTAAATGTACATCGAGAGGAAGCCGGGTTATCTTCCGAACCGCTTCCACCACACCGTACCCGATCGTAATATTCGGGACAAAATGACCGTCCATTACATCGATATGAATGATATCGGCACCGGCCTGCTCTGCAGCCCGTATTTCGTCGCCGAGACGGGTAAAGTCGGCCGACACAATGGATGGAGCAATCCTGATCATCAGAAAAACCTCTCTATCAAGGTGTCCTCCCGTATTTCGAAATATATTTTGTCGCCGCTTTTCACGAGGGTCCCCGGTTTTGGAAGCTGGGAGGCGATAATCCTTCCGGCGCCCTTCGTTTCGACGACAAGACCCATCTTTTCAGCGAGTTCCCTTGCGGATGATATATTCTTGTCCAGGAAATCCGGGCAGTAATACGTGGTCTCATAGGGACCGAGACTGACTAACACTGTTACGGAATCCGACAGCCGTTCATCGGGCCCCGGGTTCTGAGCGATTACCTTTCCTTTCTCCACGGAATCCGAATGGACGTTTATGACCTTGCCGATTTCAAGTCCCTTTTGGAGAAGAACGGACTGGGCATCCTCGAGGGACTGGTTGATTACCAAGGGAACGGAATCAATTCGGGGTCCCTTGCTGATTACGACTTTAATAGCGCGTTTTTCCTTGACCTTGCGTCCAGGCGGGACATCCTGTCGGATTATCCTGCCCGGAGCTACCGAGGTGTCATAGTCCTCACCTTCAATTTTCAGGTAGAGTTCTGCTTTGTTCAACGCCTCGTTGGCTTCCAGGAGAGTTTTGTCATAAAGGGAGGGGACCTCGACCGTGCGGCTGAAACTCAGTGCCTTGAAAGTAACATATCCGAAGATGAGCCCGACCAGGACAAATGCCAAGACAAGTAAAGGGACCCTGATAAATTTATTTATCTTTCTTTGCAAAATGATACCCCAAAAAAGCCGTCCATATTATGTCTGTGAGGATAAGTTCTCAAAAAACCATTGTCATCCATTAAGTTCCCGCAAAAGTTCGGGACAGCTTTTATAATACGGAAATCGTCCCGTGTCTTCAAGAATTCATTAGCTACTTTTTCTCCCTCTTCGGGTTCAGTCGAACAGACGGAATAGAACAGCATACCCTTTTCTTTCACGTGAGCCGCAGCAGAATGAAGCAGAAGCGATTGCAGGTTGCCAAACCGCACGAGGTCTGCGGCCTTATGGCGGTATTTGATATCGGGGTTTTTCCGGATAATCCCGGTGGCGGAGCAGGGCGCGTCTACGATGACCCTGTCGAATTTGCCGATATTTCCGAGATCGGCAAGATCTTTATTGACAATCCTCACGGACCTTATGCCGAGACCCGAGATATTTTCTTCGATGCGGGCGATTCTCCTGCGGTCTTTCTCGACCGCGACGATTTCTCCCATGTCGCCCATAAGTTGAGCGATATGAGTAGTTTTCCCTCCAGGTGCGGCACACGCATCCAATATTCTTTCACCCGGTCTCGGGTCCAGCAGGCGAGAGATGATCTGCGACGCCTCATCCTGGACGATAAAAAGTCCGCGAATAAAAGAAAGCTCCTCGACAGATCTGACTTTTCTAAGAGTGATACCGTCCGGAGAAACGGGGGTCGGTGCCGCATCTATTCCCTTTTCAAAGAGAATTTCGAGCAGTTGCCCCCTGGTGATCAGAAGGGTATTTGTCCGCACCGTCAGAAGGGGGACCCTGTTATTTGCTCCGGCAAGTAGGGCGGCTTCTTTTTCACCGAACCTCCCGACCCATCTCCTGACCATCCAGCGCGGGTGGGAGGTATTTATGGAAATGCTTTCGACGGGGTCCTGGATCGCGACGGGAAGGGACAACCGGTCCTTCTGCCTTATGACATTTCTTAAAACTGCATTTACGAGAGAAGACCGGTCCGCGAACCCATCGTTTTTTTCGACCCGCACAGCTTCGTTTACTACCGCCCATTCAGGGACCCTCATGAAGTAGATCTGGTATACGGCGAGCCTCAGATTTTGGAGAGTGAAATCCTCCAGACGGCCGGGTTTCCTGAGAAAATGCCGGAGGACCCAGTCGAGCGCGTCTCTGTATCGAATTACCCCGTATGTCATTTCCATCAGGAAAGACCTGTCCCTCTTATCGAACGACGCCGACCATGTTGAGACGGACTCCTTCGGTTTAGAGCCGTTAGCGAATACTTCGAGAAGGGCTCTTACGGCGGAAAGCCGCGTATCGGATATTATTCTGAGGTCTGCATTCAATTCATTATCTCCGTAGGAATGCATAGGCCTGACCCGGGGACACTTGCACGCCGACAGGATTTATAATAACAGGATTACGGGGAATAATTCCTTCTCCACTGCTGTTGCGGAGGATTTGTAACATGCTTTGTATCGACCACGCCCGGGAAAATGTTTTATAATTTATCATGGCTGTTCTTGATATCAAAAAATATCCTGAAGAGGTGCTTAAAAAGAAGACCTCGCAGGTGACTTCTATCGATAAAGACCTGCAGAGGCTGATCGATGACATGATCGAGACCATGTATGCGGCCCCGGGGGTCGGTCTCGCCGCTCCGCAGGTGGGTGTTTCGAAGAGACTGGCGGTGATCGACATCAGCACGAAGGAACAAACGTTACCGCTGATTGTTCTGATAAATCCGGTTGTCGTACATATGGAGGGTTCCGTAGATTTTGAGGAGGGGTGCCTCAGCCTTCCAGAGTACACCGCAAAGGTGAAAAGAGCGGAGAGAATCCTGGTCCGGGCACAGGACAGGGAGGGTAGGCACGTGGAAATAAACGGGGAAGGCCTGCTCGCTATCGCGATGCAACACGAGATCGATCATCTTGACGGGTTGCTGCTGTTGGACCGCAT
The DNA here is from genome assembly GCA_040235385.1 of Candidatus Sulfobium sp. GTDB lineage: Bacteria > Nitrospirota > Thermodesulfovibrionia > Thermodesulfovibrionales > UBA6898 > JBECKU01. The sequence goes on from JBECKU010000330.1 coordinate 9,080, forward strand.
CAGTCCTATAAAAAGGGAATTCTTCAAGAAACGCTTCCAGAAAATCCTCAAAGAAGCGGGAAAATAGCTGAGAGGATGAGGATTTTATTTTTCGGGACACCTGATTTTGCTGTTCCTTCACTGAAAACCCTCATCGATGCAGGCGAAGACATTATTGCCGTAGTTACCCAACCGGACAGGGTAAAGGGCAGGGGGCATGCTCTCTCTGCGCCTCCCGTAAAACAAGTCGCCGTATCGGAGGGAATACCGGTCCTTCAGCCGTCCGGAGTAAGGACCGAAGAGTTCCTGTCTCATGTGTCACGGATGAAACCGGATGCGGTCGCGGTAGTAGCCTACGGGAAGATTATACCTCCGTCTCTCATCGGCCTTCCTCCTCTCGGATGTGTGAATGTCCATGCATCTCTCCTTCCCAAATACAGGGGAGCCGCGCCGATCCAGTGGGCGATTATCAACGGAGAGGAGAAGACCGGCGTTACCACAATGCTGATGAACGAGGGACTGGATACCGGAGATATCCTCCTTCAGGAAGAGATGCAAATAGGTGAGGAAGACGACGCTTATACAATTGCATTGCGACTTTCCGGGAAGGGGGCGTCTCTTTTGTACGTGACCCTTCAGGGCCTGCACAAGGGAACTTTACATCCGAGACCTCAGTCAGGCGATACCAGTTACGCTCGTCCTCTCAGGAAAGAAGACGGGAAGATCGACTGGTCGTGGGACGCGAGAAGAATCTTCAACCTGGTCAGAGGCACCTTTCCCTGGCCCGGCGCGTATTGCCGCCTGTCCGGTGAGAGGATCGTAATCCTTCGTGCCATAGCACGGGAAGACGCAACCGGTGTTGTACCGGGGCGGGTCCGGGGGATCGATGATAATGCGATATATATAGGAACGGGCAAAGGTTTTTTAGCTGTCCTGGAAGTAAAACCCGAGGGCAGGAAGGCGATGTCCGCCGGCGCTTTTGCCAGGGGGAAGCGTCTGAAGGAGGGTGATTCCTTTGACTTATCGTAAGGTTCTTCGGGGTTTCGTACTGAGGGGATTGTATCCCTGTTTTTTGCTGCTGGGAGCTTTTTTCAAAGGGAAGAAAGAACATTTTCAGAAAGTGGTTATAGATCTTAACAACAGGCTCGTCAGGGGAGAAAAACTGAAGACCCGAAAAATTTTGCTCCTGCTGCCCCATTGCCTTCAAATCGACAAATGTACGATCAGGCTCACCCATAACATATACAACTGCGAGAGGTGTGGGAGATGCGAGATCCGTGATCTCATCGAGATAGCGGACACCAACAATCTTGATCTTTTTGTAGCCACGGGCGGGAACATGGCAAGAAAAATCGTTAAAGAGATCAAGCCCGAGGCTATTGTTGCTGTGGCATGTGAAAGAGACCTGTCAAGCGGTTTGGTGGACACCTATCCTATCCCTATATTGGGAATATGGAACGAGCGTCCTCATGGACCCTGCTTCAACACTCAGGTGAACCTGGAAAAGGTCCGGGAAGCTATTAACTTTTTCAGTGGAGAAATGACTTGAGACTCCCGGACTGGATAAGGACCCGTAATCGTGCGGAACTGCACGACACTAAGCAGCTTCTGAGAAAGCACCGGCTCTCTACGGTATGCGAGGAGGCACGGTGTCCTAACAGGAGTGAATGCTTTTCCAAACCTACGGCGACCTTCATGATCCTGGGTTCAGCGTGCACGAGGAACTGCGGGTTTTGTTCCGTTCGTTCCTCCAAGCCCGAACCCGTCAATGACGGCGAGCCGGAGAACGTGGCCCTGGCAGCAATGGAGATGGGGCTGAAATATGTTGTGGTCACGTCTGTCACAAGAGACGATCTGCCCGACGGAGGAGCGGATCATTTTGCCGGCACGATAAAAGCCGTGAGAAAAATGATTCCTCAGGCGAGGGTGGAGGTGCTCACGCCGGATTTCCAGGGGGATAAGGATGCCCTGGAAACGGTGCTGAAAGCCGGTCCGGATGTCTTCAACCACAACGTCGAGACGATAGAAAGACTCTATCCCGGAGTGAGCCCCCTTGCTGACTACCGGCGGTCCTTGGAACTCATCAGGACCGCGAAATCGAAGGCTCCTGAGATATACACAAAGTCGGGATTTATGCTCGGTCTGGGTGAAACATACCAGGAGGCGGTTTCACTTCTCCGGGATCTCAGGCGGTCCGACTGCGATTTTGTTACAATCGGCCAGTACCTGAGACCGACCAGAAATAATCTGCCTGTGGTAGAATACATCTTGCCGGAAGTGTTTGAGAGACTCAGGGTAGAGGCTCTGGACATGGGTTTCCTGTCCGCGGTATCCGGACCGCTTGTCAGAAGTTCCATGAATGCGGAGGATATGTATGAACATGTTTGAATTTAACAGGATCAAAAGGCTGCCGCCTTACGTCTTTGCCATTGTCAACACGCTCAAGATGGAGGCCAGGAGGAGAGGGGAAGACATCATTGATCTCGGCATGGGCAACCCCGACGGCGCCACGCCGAAACACATCGTCGAGAAACTGGTCGAGGCCGCAAAAAAGCCCAAGAACCACAGATATTCCGCCTCCAAGGGCATTACAAACCTGAGAGCGGCGATATGCGAGTGGTACAAAAAGCGCTACGACGTGGATCTGGACCCCGAATCGGAGGCCGTTATAACGATCGGCTCCAAGGAGGGATTGTCCCATCTCGTCCTCGCGACAGTAGTGCCGGGAGATGTAGTGCTGACCCCGACGCCCGCATATCCTATCCATCCCTACAGCGTGATAATCGCGGGGGGTGAGGTGAGAACGGTCCCTATCGGACCGGGGATAGATTTCTTCGACGAAATGGAAAAAGCATACAAGACGACATGGCCGAGACCGAAGATGTTGATAATAAACTTCCCTCATAATCCAACGACCCAGGTCGTCGAGGGGCTCGATTTCTTCAGGAAGGTCGTGGACTTTGCGAAGGAAAATAATATCATAGTGCTTCACGACCTTGCCTATGCTGATCTCGTGTTTGACGACTATAAGGCGCCCAGTTTTTTGCAGATCCCGGGGGCGAAGGATGTCGGGGTCGAGTTTTTTTCGCTCACCAAGAGTTACTCCATGGCCGGATGGAGGGTCGGTTTCTGCGTGGGGAACAAGGAACTGGTCGGGGCTCTGATCAAGATAAAGAGCTATCTGGATTATGGAATGTTCCAACCGATACAGATCGCGAGCGTGATAGCCCTCCGCGGTCCCCAGGAGTGCGTCGACGACATGAAGCATGTTTATGAAAGGCGGAGGAATGTTCTTGTCAGGGGTTTGAAACAGGCTGGATGGATCATAGAGCCGCCAAAGGCGACAATGTTCGCATGGGCAGAAATCCCCGAGCCTTTCAGAAATATGGGGTCTCTAGATTTCTGCAAGCATCTTCTGAAAAAAGGCGGGGTCGCCGTCTCGCCGGGCATAGGTTTCGGAGAAGGCGGGGACCGATTTGTGCGTTTCGCGCTCGTCGAAAACGAACACAGGATCCGGCAGGCTACTGCGGGGATAAAAAGGGTCCTCAGTAAATGATCAACGTCGGCATTATCGGCTTCGGCACGGTAGGCACAGGTACGGCCAGGATCCTTCTTGAAAACAGGGGGCTGCTCAAAGACAGGACGGGGATAGACATCAATCTCAGAAGAGTCGCGGACCTCGACGTAATCAGGAAACGCGGCCTCAAATTACCGAAAGGCGTTCTTATACCGAGCGCTGATGACATCATAGCCGACACTGAGATCGATATCATTGTAGAACTTATCGGCGGTACGACTGTGGCCAGGGAACTCGTCCGAAGGGCGATAGGGAACGGCAAGCATGTGGTTACCGCCAACAAGGCATTGCTCGCGACTCATGGTGATGAACTCTTCAGTGCGGCCGCCAGGGCGCGGGTCGAGATCGGTTTCGAAGCGTCGGTTGCGGGGGGAATACCGATCATAAAAGTCATACGGGAAGGTCTTATCGCAAACCGGATCAAGGCCGTCTATGGGATCATCAACGGTACAACTAACTACATTCTTACGAAAATGACCGGTGAAAAAGTCGGGTTCGCAGATGCGTTGAAGGAAGCGCAGAGACTGGGGTATGCGGAAGCCGATCCTACGTACGATGTCGAGGGCATAGACTCCGCCCATAAGCTTGCCATACTCGCTTCGCTTTCCTACGGTGCCCGGTTCGGGTTTAAAGATGTATACAGGGAGGGCATTTCCTGGATATCACCTATGGATATCGAATATGCCGGTGAACTCGGTTATAAGCTAAAGCTTCTCGCGATCGCGAAGGAGATTGACGGGAAAGTAGAGTTGAGGGTCCATCCGACGATGATTCCGGAAGAAAATCTTATATCCAAAGTGGACGGTGTATTCAACGCCGTTTACGTAGAAGGCGATGCGGTGGGATCTACGCTTTATTACGGGCGTGGTGCAGGGGATATGCCTACCGGCAGCGCAGTGGTGAGTGACATTGTGGACATCGCAAGTAATATCGTAAACGGATCAGCCGGAAGCGTACCGGGCATGAAGGGACCGAAAAAAGCAAAGAGACTCTTGAAAATGGACGACGTCGTATCCATGTATTACTTCAGGTTCTCCGCCATAGACAGACCGGGCGTTTTGTCCAAGATATCGGGCATTCTCGGCAAATACAATATCAGTATTGTATCGGTCATCCAGAAGGGAAGGCATGAAGGTAAGGCTGTTCCTCTCGTAGTGCTGACTCATCGGGCCCGCGAAAAAGACGTTCTGAGGGCTGTGAAAGAGATTGACAGGCTGTCCATCGTTGCCGGAAAGACGGTCTTCATCCGGGTCGAAGGGGGAGAAGAGGTTTGAGAGTTGTCCGAACTTTGGGTCTTCTTCTTCGTACTATTGCATTTTTCGCCCTTTGTTGAGGGCGCAAAAGATTCCGGACATATGTCAATTTCTGGTTTGATTTTAAAAAAACGTTATTTTGCAAGGGAAAAAGCCTTCGACTGTACCTATAGGAGAAATAAGTGGCTTACTGATGGCCTAATAGTTTGATATTATTGATTTATTTTGCTGCCTTTTTTTTGAGCAAAACGGACCGAGTCGCAAGAGATAGGGGAGAATTAAAAATATTTAATCGAGTTACCAACAACTTATTAAGAACGGATGTTCATATGATTGGAAACTGATACCCGAACAATTCAGTGTCTTCAAATGCCGGGTTTGATCCGGAGTTGAATTTTTTACGGGTATATTGATAGAATAAGGTCGTATTCATTCTGGATGTCATTATTGAAGAGTGGGCGTTCCCACTCTTTTGTTTTATTGATGGAAGATATAAAAAACAGGATAGCCGGACTCGCTGACTCCATAGCGGCCGCCCAGGGTGTGCAGGTCGTCGACGTAGAGTTGGCAGGGAGCTCGAGAAAGCCGATTGCCAGGGTCTTTATCGATAAGGAAGAGGGAGTGACCCTTGAGGATTGCGAGAAAGTGAGCAGGGCACTATCCGCCCTTCTCGATGTGGAGGACCCGATCCCGACGTCATACGTCCTGGAGGTCTCTTCTCCGGGACTTGACAGGCCTCTGAAAAGGCTGAAAGACTTCGAGATGAGTATTGGAAAACTTGCGAGGGTGGTGACGAAAGAGCGTATAGGTGATCAGAATTTCCATGTCGGCAGAATCGCCGCGGTAGAAAATGGAAATGTAAGACTGATGGTTAAGGAGAATGAGGAGATCAGCATTCCCTTTGCGCAAATATCGAGAGCGAGACTGGAGATAGAACTTAAATGACGAAAGAACTGTGTCATGTGATCGATCAGATAAGCAGAGAAAAGGGAATTTCGAGGGAGACCCTGATCGAAGCGCTCGAGTCCGCGCTGCTGTCGGCCATGAGGAAAAAGTATGGGGGCAGGACGAATATCAATCTGATCATTGACCGCGAAAAATGTGACTTAAGGGTCTTCGAAACCAAGGCCGTCGTCCCGGAGGTTCAGAACCCGGACGAGGAGATCTCTGTTTCCGATGCTGAGAAAATATCTCCGGGGATCCAGGAGGGAGGGACGGTCGAACTTCCGATGGATCTGCACGATCTCGGGAGGATTGCCGCCCAGACGGCGAAACAGGTCATCTTCCAGCGCGTGAGGGAAGCCGAGAGGGACGTTATCTACAATGAATTCAAGGACAAGATCGGTCAGATTGTGAGCGGGACCGTGATGAGAAGAGAAAAAGGTTTTTATTACATCAATCTCGGAAAGACCGAGGCGATTCTCCCGATCAAGGAAACGCTTCCCAATGAAAACCTGAAGAGGGGCGATTCCGTTAAGGCCATTATCGAGGATGTGAGGATCACGACCAAAGGCCCCGCCATCATTATTTCGAGGACGTCCCCTCAGTTTGTTGCGGGACTGTTCAAGATGGAGGTGCCGGAGATCAACGAAGGGCTTGTCCAGATCAGAAATATCGTCCGGGAACCGGGCGAGCGCACCAAGATCGCGGTCATCTCAAAAGACAGTGCCGTCGATCCCGTAGGATCGTGTGTCGGTATGAAGGGGACCCGGGTGCAGACCATAGTCCGCGAGTTGAGGGGCGAAAGGATCGATATCATCCCCTGGACCGATGACCTGAGGATGCTTATTGCCCGTGCACTCAGTCCCGCGACTATCGATAAGATAGGCATCAATGAAGAGGGAAAGACCGCTATGGTCGTCGTCAACGACCAGCAGCTATCACTCGCGATCGGCAAGAAGGGACAGAATGTCAGGCTTGCGATGAAGCTCACGGGATGGGATATCGATATTATCAGCGATACGGAATATTCCAAGATACGGATGGAAGAGACGGAGAAGAACCTGGAAGATTCGATCAAAAAGGATATTCAGCAATAAGTTTATATATGCCGTCCGGCAATGGATAATACCTTATCAGACCGGCAAATCGACGTTTTAAGCGGGATCGGCCCTCAAAGGGCCAGACTCTTCGGCCGCCTGGGGATCAAGAAAGTCGGCGACGCTCTCTATTACCTGCCTTATCGATACGAAGACAGAAGCAAGATCAGTGATATCTGCGACCTCGAATGTGGTTCGGCTGCGACAGTAAAAGGCAGGGTGGTCTCCTCTCTGATAAGATCATCGGGAAGAAGGAGGTTCAGCATCGTTGAGGTCGTCATCGGCGACGGCACCGGGTGTGTGAAGGCAAAATGGTATAATCAGCCTTTCATGCAAAAGAATTTCCCCGCCGGAAAGGAAGTTGTCCTGAGCGGAAATATCCCGGACGTGCCTTTCTCCGGCGGCATTCTTGAGATCGAGAATCCCGAATATGAGGACGCGACGCCCGACGGGGCGCCGGGCATACACACCGGCAGGGTCGTGCCGGTTTACCGCCTCACGGACGGTATAAGCGGAAAACAGTTCCGGAGGATAATGTCAGAGGTGATACGGTCCTGTTCGGAAGAGTTGTACGATTTTGTCCCTGAGGAAATTACAGCAAGATATGGGCTGCCGTCTCTCAGGGAGAGCATCCTCCAGGTCCATTTTCCCGGACCGGGCACGCCCCTGGATTTACTGAACAAAGGTACGAGCGGATATCATAAGAGACTTTCTTTCAATGAACTTTTTTTATTCGAACTCGGAATGACCCTGGCGAAGAAAAAAAGGCGGAAGAGAAAACGAAGTCCTCTTCACTGCAGAGGAAATATGATGAAAGAGGTACTGGAACGCCTGCCTTTTGTCCTGACGGCCGCACAGAAAAGGACTGTCGATGAGATCCTCGGCGATATGAAGAGGCCTTATCCCATGCACCGGCTTCTTCAGGGGGATGTCGGAAGTGGAAAGACAGTCGTCGCCTTGTTGGCAATGCTGCATGCAGTTGAGTGCGGATGCCAGGCGGCGTTGATGGCGCCCACCGAGATCCTCGCCGAGCAGCATTTCTTTAATATAAGACGGATGATCGAGCCCCTTGGAATCAGATGCGGATTGCTCAACAGCGGCAGCGGCAAAGAATCGAGGGACGCCGTTACCTCAGGCGATACTCCTGTAATCATTGGAACTCATGCCCTTATACAGGAGGGGGTCGTCTTTCGCGATCTGGGGCTCGCCGTAATAGATGAACAGCATAAATTCGGTGTGATGCAGAGGTCCCTGCTGCGGAAAAAGGGGATGAACCCCCATCTGCTTGTCATGACCGCAACCCCGATCCCGAGGTCTTTGGCACTAACACTGTACGGCGATCTCGACTCTTCTGTCGTCGATGAATTCCCTCCGGGCAGAAAACCGGTAGTTACCAAAGTTGTTGACGCAGTGGAAAAGAAACTGGTCTATGAAATATTGAATAAAGAAGTGGGAGAAGGAAGGCAGGCTTATGTCGTTTACCCGGCGATAGAGGACTCGGAAAAATCCGATCTCAAGTCCGCCCAACAGGGGAAAGAGGCTCTGGAGAGGATATTTCCCGTATTCAGGATTGGGTTGATCCATGGAAAAATGAAAACCATGGAAAGAGAAAATGTTATGAATTCTTTCAGGGACGGACAAATTGACATTCTCGTCAGCACAACGGTAATAGAAGTCGGGGTGGATACGCCGGGCGCTACCGTTATGGTGGTCGTCCATGCGGAACGCTTCGGTCTTGCCCAGCTTCATCAGTTGAGGGGCAGGGTCGGGAGAGGCAGCTACCAATCGTATTGTCTTCTCATCGCTTACGGTCCCCTTGGGGGAGATGCCGGGCGCAGGCTCGCGATCATGGAAGAGAGTGCCGACGGATTCAGACTCGCTGAAGAGGACCTATCGATAAGGGGACCGGGTGATTTTCTGGGTGTTCGTCAGGCCGGCATGCCCGATTTGAATCTGGCTGATATCCTCCGGGACGCCGATATCCTTGAGATCGCAAAAAAAGAAGCGGTTTCCCTCTTGGAAGAGAGCCCCGATTTAAGGGAATACCCCTTTCTGAAGAGGTCTCTTGAGAAATTCTGGAACGGCAGGGATGATTTTTATAAGGCCGGATAAGGAGGAATCAGTATGCTGAAGAAACTGAAAGACAATTTTGACAGGGGAGTCGAACGTGTCAAGTGGTTTGCAGGCGTTTTTTCCGAGCGTCTCAAGATCGAGATAGTGCTGATCAAATTGCTCTACCGGTCGGATGAAGTGGACAAAAAGAAAAACGAGCTTTTGGCGTCTATAGGTCAGCGGGTCTACGAGCTGACGATAAGCGGTGAAAAGAATATTCAAAAAGACGCGGAGATCCTGAAGGCTGTCGATGAGATAGGGAGACTGGAAAAGGACGCGGGCGACATCAGACAGAAGGTCTCTGAGATCACCCGCGCGAGCGTCTGATATGCCGCTGTATCTAATCGTATTCCTATTCGGCGCCGTTATTGGATCGTTTCTCAATGTCTGTATCTACAGGATACCCAGGAACATCTCAATTATCTTCCCTTCGTCCAGATGTCCGTCCTGCAATAATCCCATCCGGGTATGGGACAACATCCCTATTCTTAGCTATGTCCTCCTCGGAGCACGGTGCAGAAGTTGCAGAGAGAAGATCCCGGTCCGATATCCTGTAGTGGAAATGCTCAATGCTCTTTTCTATTGCGCGGTTCTGTGGCGGTACGGGTTCGGGTGGGATTTTGCGATGTATTGTATATTCTGTTCCTCCATGATCGTAATTACCTTCATCGATCTCGATTTTCAGATTATACCGGACAGAATAACGCTTGCGGGCATCCCCCTGGGGTTTATCGCCGGGGCTTTTCTTTTGGCCGATCCTTTTTCACGGGCATCCCTTCTGGGGTTTAAATCAGCTCTTATCGGGTTTCTTGCGGGAGGGGGTTTTTTCTATCTCGTCGCAGTTTTGAGCAAGGGTGGAATGGGGGGCGGAGATATAAAG
>JBECKU010000019.1:0-3175 GCA_040235385.1 Candidatus Sulfobium sp.
CGTCGCCGATGATGATATGGTCCAGCATCCTGATTCCGACCGTTTCTCCGGCGCTTTCCAGTTTTTCCGTTATAAGGATGTCCTCACGGCTGGGGACCGGGTCGCCGCTGGGGTGGTTGTGAATAAAGATGACTGAAGCAGCGGACTCCTTTATCGCGTCCCGGAAGGCCTCGCGGGGATGGACTATGGACGAGGTGAGAGTCCCTTCCGAGATGCGCGTGTCTTTGATTAACCTGTTTTTGACATCGAGCATCGCGCAATGAAAAACCTCTTTCTTCAGACGGCCGACCCGGGGATGGAAATATGAAAAAACGTCTGACCCCGTCCGGAACAAGGGACGTTTTTCCAGCGGTTCCCTGAACATCCTCCGCCCCAGTTCGAGGGCGGCCTTGAGCTGGGCGGCCTTTGCCTTGCCCAGACCTTTAACTCCGCAGATTTCCGCTGGCGCGGCCTCCTCGATTTTTTTCAGGGTCTTGAATCTGTCCAGCAGTTCAACGCCGATATCTAACGCGCTTCTGCCGCTCCCCCCTGTTCTGAGGATAATCGCCAGAAGCTGTGCCTCCGACATGCTTTCGGGCCCGTGGCGCAAAAGCCGCTCACGCGGCCGTTCGTCCTCCGGCCAGTTTTTTATACTCATGTAAGGCATGGGTAAAGAATTGTATCATCAGGGCGTTAGAATCGTAAAGCATGAAATACATCGTATGCCTGTGATAAAATAATTTTATTAATATTTTGGATTTAAAGAATAAAACATCCGCTACCAGGAGGAATTAATGAGAAACGAAAAGTTTCGTCAGAGGCTGAACGACCATAGAGGTTTTACATTGATAGAACTGCTTGTTGTTATGGTGATCCTCGGGTTGCTTGCCGCTTTGGTCGGGCCGAGACTCTTCGGGCACGTCGGAAAAGGAAAGCTGTCCGCGGCCAAGACACAGATCGAGATGCTTGGGCAGGCCCTTGACTCCTACAGGCTTGATACAGGGACATATCCGACAACTTCCCAGGGGCTGAGCGCTTTGAGCACTGATCCCGGGGTGCAGGGATGGGATGGACCTTATCTGAAAAAGAGTGTTCCCAACGACCCATGGGGCAGGCCCTATCAGTACCAATTTCCGGGAAACCACGGCGAATACGACCTGCTGTCCTATGGTTTGGATGGTTCGCCCGGCGGTGAAGGCGAAAATAAAGACGTGGTTAGCTGGGAATAGCCCTCCCCCGGCAATGCAGAATGCAAAATGAAGAATGCTGAATTCTGACTTTTGCTTTTTGACTTCTAACTTTAAAATAGACCTTCTCTGTGTCTTTGTGGCTGATCATTACGGTATTTGATCGACTAAAGTTTTCTGGTGTAAGTCAGATTCAGCGTAAAATCTGGGGCGCCCGCGGTATTCGGGTCCTCAGTGAGGCTCAGTTCAAAATTTCCGCTGCCGGTAGTATATCTCCCGCCCAGTGAAAGGATAACAGCGGCATCGTCTATTTCCCTGATTCCCGTGTCGGGAAAGGGGGAACTCTGAAGAGCAGCCTGAACCAAAAAACTCAAATTTTTCCAGTAAGATGCTTCTATCCCGGCCCCGCCTTGAACAAAGGTTTTCAGGGAAATTTCCTCTCTTGCATCCAGTTTGCCCGGAAAGACGATGCCGGCATTTCCATAGGCCCTGAAATGCCCGCCCAACTGTTTGTCTATAAGGATTCTCACACCTGTGTCGACGCCGCCGCTTCCGTACCCCTTCGAAGCCGACCCCGTCGGAAGATCGACCTCGGCCATCACACTTAAGACGGGATCTCCGCTGAGCATCTGTCTTTTCAGCGAGAGCCTGATATCTCCCAGTCCGATCCCTCCGTTTTCACCTTTTATGACCGTCCTCCCGTCCCTTTGCACTTCATAGAGGAATTCGTTTTTCGGTCTCCTGCTCCTCCCGTAGTCCGGAAATCCAAAAGTATCGTGATAGCTTTCGAGGAACCCGTCCATGAAGCCGCTGTTAAAACTTATTAAAGGGACATCGATGCCTATCTCAAAAAGGTCCGGAATGTCTCTCCTGTATCTAAAGTCGAGCTCCGTGATTTCCATATCAAGGCCGACCGACCAGTCGGGAGAGTTCTCAACTACGAAGACGCTCGAATGGGACAGACCGACTGAAAAAGAGTTTTCCACAGATGCGGGATAAAGACCAAGAGGCATTATATGAATGAAAAGGGGGAACTGATTTTTTAACCGAAGAGGACCGTCGAAGGAAAACGACTTTGACGGAATGATAAGAAGGCACAGGATTAACACAAATAAAATAAACCGGCGATTTCTCATGACCGGACATACATTATCACGGCGGGACATGGCTGTCAAGACGCCGATTGTTTGCAGACTCCATCTTGTTCATTATATTTTGACTGCGGAGAAAGCTAAAGGGGAATCGTAATGAGGCTAGTTCATCGTAAGAAGCGCCTCGACGGCTTTGCCGTCCATCGGCCGGAAGATAAAAAACCCCTGGGCGTATTCCCCCTTCATGGTCCTGAATATCTCGAGCTGTTCAGTTGTCTCTATGCCTTCTGCAATCACATCCAGGTTTAGTGCATGTGCCAGGGCAATTATTGTCTTTACTATCTCGGCATTATTTTTATCGGACGCAAGAGCTTCGATGAACGACCGGTCGATCTTCAGCCCGTTAATCGGGAACTGGCGCAGGTAATTCAGCGCAGAGTAGCCGGTGCCGAAGTCGTCTATGTCGAATTGGACTTTCAAGTCCTTTAGCCGCTTTAACAGCGCAGCGGCCGGTTCAGGATTTTCAATGAGCATCCTTTCGACGATTTCCAGCCTGAGCCTGCTGGCTTCGAGGCCGGTGTCGAGAAGAATTTTTTCAATGACCTCATAGAAATCGGGCTGCGAGAAGACCTTGCTCGATACGTTTGCGCTCACTGTTAAAGTTTTGTATTCGGGAAATTGCTCCTGCCACTGACGCATCTGACGGCAGGCTTCGCGGATGACCCATTGCCCGATGGGGAGGATCAATCCCGTTTCTTCGGCCGCTGTCATAAAATCCAGGGGGGGGATGATGCCGCGTTGAGGGTGCTGCCATCTTACAAGCGCTTCGAATCCTATGATCCTGTCGTTCTCCATCGAAATAATGGGTTGATAGTGGAGTGTAAACTCGTTATTTTCCACCGCCTTGCGCAGTTCCGT
>JBECKU010000024.1:0-4716 GCA_040235385.1 Candidatus Sulfobium sp.
GCATCGGCCATAAGACCCAGAAGTTCGGGGTCGGTAGCCACGTCGGTCCTTACCTGTGCCGACCAGCAGGACGTCAGGCCTTCAGCGATCATCGCCTTCAGGAGTTCTTTTGTGCGCTGCTTGTTGGCGGTAAAATTGTCGTCAACGAAAAAGCGGGTCGACTTCGACACCGCATTGATAGTTCGCAGGTCCTTTATGCTTGCCTCGACCGACTTGAACCTGTATTTTCTCCCGAACATCCTGATCACCGAACAGAATTTACATTCAAAGGGGCAACCGCGCGACGTCGAAACGGAATAGATGTATGAAGGTTTCCATCTGTGAACAAGAGAGAAATCAGGAGTCGGCAGAAGATCGAGTTCAGCCTCATTAAGGTTCCTCCGGGGCGCGTTATGCCTGACCTTACCGTCTTTTTCCCTGTAAGTAAGTCCTGCTATCTCATGGACCGCGGGACTTCCCTTTTCGAGATGAGACAGGAGTTCGAAGAGAGTAAGGTCGCCCTCTCCTCTTACTGCGAAGTCGGCATGATCGAGTGTCTCCTCCGCAAGGAACGTAGGATGGGCGCCTCCCATAACTACCGGAATTTCCCTGGCCCTGAGCCTGTCGGCGATGGAGTATGCCCTAGGTGAAGTCGAGGTCAGAGTGGATATGCAGACCAGGTCGGAATTCTCGACGTACGACCAGTCGAGAGGGGCGATGTCCTCCAGAAAAGCCCTTACCTCGTAACCGCGTTCCCTGAGCATCGTGGAAAGAAGCACCGTGCCCACCCGGGCGATTGTGAACCTGTTCAGCAACTGAAACGCATGGCTGCCCGCCTCGATAAAAGAAATCCTCTTGATGTTCATTAACACGGTCCTCCTATTGAAGCGGTCCCATGAAGGTGTCCTCCCAGTATTTCTGGGTAATGGATTTAACGTCCTTCCCGTAAGTCTTCATCTTGCTCTGGTAGTCGGCGTCCTCAAGTGCGTTTGCGGCGTTTACATCCAGAGGCTTTGCTCCGAATTCGCTGATGAGGGAATGTGCTGTTTCGTAATGGTCGCGCATGATACAGGGTACGATATAGTTCTGGACCTTCTCAGGCGGCTGGGCGTAACCGTAATCGTTTTGCCACTTCCGTATCGATGAAAAATAGGGTGACAGGAGCACATCGTTAATGGTCTTGCCCTCCTTATACACGTCGTATACATTTGCCAGATAATAGGGGAAGAACGCGCAGGGTGCCATGTTGCCGTTCCAGTCGATATAGAAATACCCTCCCGGTCTGCCCGCCGAGATGCAGCCGACGGCATATGGTCCGCCATTCCAGAAGTCGACCATAAAGATATTATGTTCCCTGATAATCTTCTCTTCCCTCTGGAACAGTCCCAGCCGCTGCTCAGGCGTCAGCATGAGGTCGGTCGTGTAGCTGCGTCCGATAGGCATATACTGGAATATCCAGCCGTAGATCGCGCCCTCTTTATTGAAGTAAGTGTCGATGAACTCGTCGGATACGATGAGGTCGGCGTTGTAGCGGGTAGCGGTGGCGCTCACTCCAAAGGGCACGCCCACTTTCCTGAGGTTATCCATCGCCTTCATGATCTTCCTGTAGACGCCCTTGCCCCTCCTTTCGTCGGTCTCCCCCTCAAATCCCTCAACCGAGATCGCGGGAGTAATATTGCCGAGCTCGGCCATCCGCCCGGCGACTTCTTCGGTAATCAGAGTGCTGTTGGTGTACATCATGAAGTAATTGTCACTGTTCTTCTCGAGTACGTCGAAGAGGGTCTTCCCGTCACTTCGATAAAGAAGGGGCTCCCCTCCGGAGATTACAGTGAAATATGAACCCCATATTTCAGTTTTTTCCCGGATAATCCTGTTAAGAATGTCAAACGGCAATGTCTCGGCACTTTCCGAAGAACTCGATGCATAGCACCCTTTGCAAAACAGGTTGCATCTCTTTGTCGGGCTGATCGTCAAAAATGCGGGGGCCTCGAACCCGTACTGGCTCGCGAAACTCCTCGTCCTATCGGACTCCGCCATAAGTACCTTCCCGGCGAAATTGCTGATGATCGCCTTGGAGACTTTCGAGGAGACCCTGCTGTCACCTATGGCCCTGTCCACTGAGCGAAGAAGGTTCCGGAGCATAAGACACCGGCCTTCCTGGACTCGGGGAGGACGGTTCTCTTTATTGAGGACGACAAAATTTTCGTACAGTTCGGTTTCGGCCTTTTTGAGGGCTATCTTCCTGACTGTTTTCTGCTGGAGGAGAAAATTAAGAGCGTCGGGGGGAAGCAGTTGCCAAAATTTCTTGAGAGCCATTTTACGTTCTCCTTTTTCTTTCCGGAAGGAAACAGCTTTCCTTCCGCATGTTAATGGAATCGGTATTTTTCATTCACTGCGGAAAGTCCCTGGTGAATAAAAAGTGCTACATGCCTCCAATGTATCTCGAATCCGTGTGACTGTCAAATCCCCCACGCAATTCAGGCCGCTTAAATGCCTCACTGTAAATTTACTCATCATGCCGGGTTGCCTTATGCAACGTTAATGTCAGGTCCTTCCCTGATAAGTCTGCTCGTATTTCGTGACCTCGTACCGGCTGCCTACAGCAAGAGGAACGCGCTGATGAATGTGTCCAGGCTCAATTTCCATGACTCGCATCTTACCTGTGGTTGCCGCCCCTCCGGCCTGCTCCGCAATCATCGCAACGGGCGCGCACTCATAGAGCAGTCTTAATTTGCCTTCAACCCTTTTTTCGTCTTCAGGGTAAAAGTAAATTCCGCCCCTCTTAAGGATCTGGTGGAGATCGGCAACAAGCGCGCCGGAATAACGTACGGAAAAGCTGTCGCCCTCGCCGACGACAAGAGAGTCCGAAAATGCCTTCGCCACTCCGGACCATCTGCCGTAATTTCCGAGATTGGAAGAAAAGATCTTTCCCCGCTCAGGCATTTGAAGTCCTTCATGGTCAAGCACGAATTCACCGATCTCTTCGTCGAGCACAAAACTGTGGACACCGTCTCCGGCGGTGTATACGAAGAGAGTAGATGGTCCGTACATGATATACCCCGCGGCGATCTGTCCGGTCCCCTTCTTCAGGATAGATTCCTCGATGGCGCCGGTCATTTCACGTATAGAGAAGATCGACCCGACGACTCCGTTGACGTCGAGATTCGATGAGCCGTCAACAGGATCTACCAGTACGATGTATTTACCAGGCTTGTCCCGCGAGGACAAGGTGACCGGCTTGTCCATTTCCTCCGAAACGAGCGCTCCCACTATATCGACATATTCGAAGGACTTGACGAAGACGGCATTCCCCAGTTCATCGAGCTTCTTAACCTCTTCACCCTGCACGTTCTTTTCCCCGGTGAGGCCCAGAAGTCCTTCAATGGCAGCCCGTCGCATATAACCGGAAATAATCTTCCCCACAACTGCGACTTGTCCGATGACCCTGGTCAACTCTCCTGTTGCTTCAGGGTGACGCTCCTGGCGCTGCGTCAGAAAACGGTCCAGGGTGATAACTTTTGCCTCTTCGGTAGGCATTTGGTCTTTCTCCTTGGTTAGATCGTTATAAAATAATTTCTGTCACGCGGCACGTGCTTTCCTCAGAAAAAATAAAACTGATCTCAGCCCTACGGAAAAACCCGGGAAACGAAGTGATTCCGGAAAGCTGTTTTGAACTTTAACCCGGCCTTGGCCGGCGCCGATACAATCGTGACCCGTCCTGATTAGGCGCTATAACTCCTTTTTATCAACTTCCCCTGGGCCTGTCAATGGCCGGTATTTACGAAAATATCCTTATAAAATGTCTTCGGTGAAATGAAACCACGCCGCAGCAGGGCTGCGAGGTGTCGAGACTAACCAACTTTATTCATGAATTTTCAACGATGCCGGAAGGACATAGTGTTTGAGCGCCTGCCTGCCGGCAGGCAGGGATTTACTTGCCCGATACTCAAACAGTGTGTATCTGATAATAAAGAGGGCAAGTTCCTCGGAGCGAAGCGAGCCTGCCCGCCGGCAGGCAGGAATGTCCGCCCCGGGCGGATTCGCCGAGGCGAAAGCGAAAATATTATGTCCTTTCGTTACCGCCATTGTTTATGAATAATCTGGACTAAAGGAGTTCCAACGTTGTCATTCTGGCTTGTCCAGTCTCCTCGGCGACTCGCGGGGCGAGAATCCTTCTTCAGAAGGACACCCGAAAAGCGTTAGTGACAGAAAAGCAAAAAGACGACCCGATGCAAAGCATCGAGGATTTCTTTTGACTAAGGAATGATTAATGCAGGAACCCTAATTAATCGGAAGCTTTGGACTCTTACCCAAAAATACAAATGAGAGATCGGCTATTCCGCAACATCGGGCGGGACCGTTTTTTCATGCCTGAGACGGAGATATCGGAAAGCGATATAGATCACGAAAAGGGCTGCAAGCAATATCAGCACTGCCGCATTGCCACGGGAAATATGTTGTCGCAATATCTTAAGGTTATTTCCCCCGACGTACCCGGCCCCTGTCATGATCGCGACCGTGATTAGGGCGGCGACGGCATCCGAAAGAAAAAAAGTACGGGAGGGCATCTTCATAACGCCGGCCATAAGCAGGACCTGGGACCTGATACCCAAAACCTGTCTACCGAACAAAATAACGAAAAGCCCTCGTTTATTGAAAGCTCTTTCCATTCCGGCGAGCCTTTTGGGGGAGAGTATCTTTCCGAATCGCTTGTTTGTGACTATCATTCTTCCGTAC
>JBECKU010000046.1:0-4015 GCA_040235385.1 Candidatus Sulfobium sp.
CTTCCATTCAATCAAGGTTGACTGAGGTATCGAAAAAGAAATTTTATTCACAAAATCGGCATTTTTCTATTGAACTTTTCGGGTTACGATTTCTCCGGAGTGTTTGTAAATTCATCAAGCATTTCTATTCTTTTTTGAGTGATGAGCTTCAGCAGGTCCATGAGTCTGCGGTATTTTCGGACAGACTTTTTCTGGATATGCTCCAGCAGGTGCGTGCAGAAATACCAGGTGCAGCGATATGGTCGTAATGACCGTTCCAATGTGCATCCGTAATCCCCGATGAATTGGCAGGGATCGGAGTCGGCGATCCCCGGCCTATAGGAAGGCATATTTGCTCCGAGGGCCTGCAGATAAATGAAATCGCTCCGGTCGTGATAGGAATGCTTGTTTATGCAGCAGACATCCGGGCAGGAAGGGCAGACCGTCCTGGTGTGGTCCTCGATTAAAGGGCTGACCGATTCGATAAGGCAGGCGACTTCCCTGGCGAGGTTTCCCTTTTTCAACCTCGTCTGAAACTGCCGTTCAGGAAGGGATTATTTTCGATCTCATGAGCGATGGTCGTCTCTTCGGCATGACCACAAAACACTTGCGTGTCCGGGGGAAGTTGAGTGAGACGTCCCAGCGATGCCATGAGTTTTGTAAAATCACCTCCTGGCAGGTCAGCCCTGCCCACGGAGCCCCTGAAAAGAGTGTCACCGGTAAACAGTAGATTGTCGCCGTAAAGACATATGCTGCCCGGAGCGTGCCCCGGCGTATAAATGATCCGGAAACTCGTATCCCCCAGCGTCAGGGTATCTCCGTCTTTTACAACGATGTCCGGCGGCGGGAAATCTCCCGGTTCATATCCCCACGAAATGCAGAGTTTCTGAGTGAGGCGATAGGTTTCGTCCGAGTCTTCGTGCATGACGACGGCCGCTTTGTAACGCTCTCTCAACTCGCCCGCGGCGCACACGTGGTCATAATGAGCGTGGGTAAAGACAATATATTTTGGCTTAAGTTTCCTTTCTTCGATGAGATCCGCTATTCTCTCGAATTCATCGCCGGGATCGATAATCATGGCCTCTCCGATTGATTCATCGGAGACGATATAGCAGTTCACTTCAAGCTGGCCGACTACAATCTTGTCAATTCTCATGGGAATGACTCCTTTCACCGGGCATTCGTTCAATTATACCTTATGTCTTCGAGGGAGTTGGAGAATGCGGCCATGTATTTTAAAAAGCAGAAAAGATAGGCTACAATATCTCTATTCATCGTCGCAAGGGAGGAATTGAGGGTGAAGTGCCATGAGTGTAATGGGGAACTGAAACTTTTGATCGGTTGACGGAGCGTGAGTCTGCGCTGCATGGATTGCGGCAAAAGATTTACATTGAGCGAATGTGTGGAGCAGATCGACGATGAGACATGGGAAAAGATATCCAACCGCTCCTGCAGCAGAGTGTAAGTGAAGAAGCTTTCGGGAGTAGAAGCAGACATTCCATTTTTTATTGAAAAAACACGGAGGCTCTATTCGGCAATGGACGATGCGTATGCCGAAGCTGCGGACCGCTCCGGGTTTTCATGTTCCGGGTGTGGTGACAACTGTTGTGAAGAGAAGTTTTACCACTATACGCTCATCGAGCATCTCTACATCACAGAGGGATTAAACCTGGCTCCGGACAAGAAAAAGAGAGAGATATTTGAGAAGGCCACGCTCGTAAAGAAGATGTATGACGCAAATGCGGCCGCAGGGGTCCATGGGAGGATCATGTGTCCATTGAATTCCTCCGGTCTGTGTATTCTTTACGAGTACAGGCCGATGATCTGCCGGCTCCACGGCATCCCGCATCTGGTGAGGAAATCAGGCAGGCCGGAAGAGAGAGGTCCCGGCTGTCACCTGTTCCTGCTGGGGAAGGGTCCCCCTGGTGAAAGTGTCTGTCTGCTCGACCGTTCGCCGTTTTACTCCGAAATGGCTGCCATCGAGATAGACTTCAGAAAGGCCGTCAAGTTTACGGGCCGATATAAGAAAACGGTAGCCGAGATGATTCTCGATATTTCGGAGGACGGCCCGGATTTTTTTGTGTAGGGGCAACCCTATGTGGTTGCCCTTCTTCTCTGAATAAATAGCGTTAAAGATCGCCGGTAAGGAGGAAACATGAGTATAAGGGAAAACGTGTATAAGGTTCCGGACCTGATAAGGCCATGTCATGTGCTCGTGAGCGTCTTTGATAAGAGCGTTCTTGAAGATCTGGTCGGGGGAATTATGGATGTGAATCCGGATGTGAAGTTTTATTCCACGGGGGGGACGGGCAAGAAGATAATGGAAATACTCGGTCCTGCAGCCGGAAACAATTATGTATCAGTCGAGGACTTCACCGGGGCACCCGAGATGGAAGGCGGCCTTGTGAAGACACTTCATCCGAAGATCCATGCCGGTCTTCTTGCTGAGAGGGGAAACCCGTCTCATGAGGAATATCTTTACGAGACGCTCGGAAAAATGACCGGAAGTTCCGGAGTCTACTTTGATATATTTGTGGGCAACCTCTATCCTTTTTCTTCGGTCATTTCGAAAGAAGGGACTACTTCCGAGACCGCGCGGGTCAATATCGATATCGGCGGTCCGGCCATGACAATGGCTTCGGCCAAGAATTGGCACAGCATTGCCGTGCTTACATCTCCGACGCAATATAAGGGATTCATCGGGTCCATGAAAGGCAACGGGGGCAAGATAAGCCTCGAACAGCGCTTCGATCTTGCACGGCAGGCCATGAGACTGATAGGAGAATACCGGACAGCCATCGGTAACTATTTTTCCGCACTGGACTTTGAAAAGGACGTTCGTCCTTTTTTGAGTATCGGTTAATTGGCAATCTTATAAAGTCCACGGCCCCCTTTAACCCAAGAGGGAGTATTTATCTGCCTTTTTTTAGCTCCGGTCGCACCGGCGGCTCGCCGAGGAGAGCGAATCCGCCTGAGTGGAAAGGTAAGAAGATAGGGGTTTGAATCCCTCAGCCAATGCCAAAAATGTATAAATTCCGTTGTGAGTTTCTCAATACCCTGGAGGCCGCCCGCTGAAAAGATATTTATTAAAGGAATACGGCTCATGGTTCGTTATGTCGATATCTTTTCTGACCGGCGTTCTTGCTGCTGGTGCGTTTGCCCTGGTTACCGTGCCTGCTTTTGCCGCACTTTGTCTTTTCATTAACGCAAAGCAGGCATTTACGCTCTGGATGAGGAGCACAGGACCTGAAGCCCGGACACATCTGAATGTTTTTATCGGTGAGATCATCACAGCAGGCCTGCTGCTGTTGATTGTCATGGCCGGTGCGCTGATTTCCTTTTTCCCTTACGCGATGATCCCTCTGGCGTACCTTGCCTTGTTCCGTTTCGCCGGAGAGCATGACCTCCTTACCGAGATTGCAGGCTTTTTCCTCCTTTGTCTGTCTGCCCTCATAGGCAAATTCGCTGCAGTGGGAGAGATCGATTCCCGATTATATCTTGCCGTTGCGATATTTTTTACCTCCGGGGTATTCAAGGTGAGAATCCAGTTCAGGAAAAAGCTCTTTTACCGTCTCCTAATGGCAGTGTATATCGCTTTCGCTGTTTTGCTCTACCGGACGGCCTCTCTCCCAGTCGTTGCGCTGCTCCCGCTGGCTGACAATCTCGTTTTTGCCGCGGCTCTTTATAAGATAAAGGTGCGAACTACGGGATGGATTGAGGTGTCAAAAGGAGTGCTCTTCATGGTCCTGATGGCGATGTATTATTGAATAGAGTGCTGCCTCGTCGCTCGCAGAATTTTGTCATCGGCAATTACTCCTTGCCGGACGATCTCTATCTTTTCACGTGTGACATCGACGATGGTCGAGGGTTTTCCGCCGGGTGTTTTTCCGCCGTCTATCAGGAGGTCGAGTCCGCTTCCGAGAATGCGTGCAACGTCCCCGGGATTATCGGAAGCCGGCATGCCCGAGATGTTCGCACTCGTCGACGTGACCGGCATGCCGATGGCCCTGGCAAGGTCGAGCGCGAAGGACTTGCC
>JBECKU010000056.1:0-17432 GCA_040235385.1 Candidatus Sulfobium sp.
GGATAAGATCAATGATGTTACAAAACATCTGAGAAGCGCAACAGCCGAGCAGTCGCAGAACAGCAAACAGGTTTCCAAAGCGATGGAATTTGTTTCCGACAGCAGCCAGCAGATATCCAGGGCGATAAACGAACAAAAAATAGGATCGAACCAGATCTGGGACTCCCTGGATAAGATCAAGGATTTGCCACGTACAAACAGAGACCGGGCTTTCCGGCTCAACCAGCTTGTTAAGGAGCTGCTGAAAGATTCCGAACTCGCAATTACGGAAATGGAAAAGTTTACCTTCCCCGAGGATGTGTCGGCGGAGCTGCTGCGAATGGGTATTGTTCCCCTTGAGACCCCCGTGGTAATGTTTAAGAAATTCAGTACCCTTGCCGAATATCTCCGCAGGAAATTGAGCAAGAGAATAGACCTGAAGGTCGCCATAGATTTCAAGGAAGCTGTCGAGGATATAGGGAAAGGTTCCGTCCTTATCTCATTTATGACGCCGTCGACATACATAGAAGCAAACAAGAGGTTCGGCGTACGGGTCCTGGTGAAAGCCCTGCGCGACGGGAAGCCCTTCCAGCATTCGGTTATTGTCGCCAGATCAGGAAGCGGCATTAAGACCGTGGAGGACGTAAAAGGACGATCTTTTGCATTCGGTGATTTTCATTCCACTTCGAGTCACATCGTTCCGAGAGCGATGCTTCTTGACTCCGGTATCGATTTGAAGGACCTTGCATACTACAACTATCTTGGTCATCATGACGATGTGGCGAAGGCGGTTATGGAAGGCGAATTCGATGCGGGAGGACTCATGGAGACGACAGCGGTGAAGTTCCGCGACCAGGGGCTCGACCTGATCAAATTCTCGGAGGAGATTCCCGAATTCAATATCTGCGTATCCGGAGATCTTGATGAAAAGGTTGTTTCACGGCTAAGAGAGGCGTTTATTTCGATCAGTGACGGCACTCCTGAAGGATCTTCGATATTGAAATCCATCAATCAAAACTATACCGGTTTTGTGGAGGCTACCGACGAGGATTATGCCGGCGTCAGGGTCATGATGTCAAAAATGGGATTGATTTGACACAGGGCCACAAAGGGGGGAATGATTTCCGCTATACGCGTAGTTCAATGGTCGAAAAAAGGAGGATGAAATGAAGGTTTCTCTTAAGAAGGCATCAGAGGACCCGAGGGTATGATATTAAGGAAATCGATCACCGCCAAATTTCTGGCCGCACTCTTTATCATTCTTTTGATAGGACAGTCGGCGGGGGCCTTGATACTTATTTTATATACGAGGTCGGCCCTTTATGACTCTCTGGAAAATAGGATAAGGAGGACCGCAGCAATTACGGCCGGGGTCAGTTCAGGGCCCCTGATGAGTTACGATTACGCGCTGGTTGACACATATGTTTCCGAAATAATGAAAGACGAAGACATCACCGCGGTTTATATCCTTGACAGCGAGGGGAAAGTGGTCCGGTCGAAGGTGTCTGCAATAGTGAGCGAAGCCGCAGTCCAGAATCCTTTTCTCCCTGAGAAAACATTGTCCATGATAATTCCTGTTGTCGTTGCAGGGACAAAGATAGGGGCCGTTACAATCGATTATACAACGCGGTCCGTCAACAAAAAAATACTGGGGAGCGCGCTTACGATTTCCGTCTTTCAGGTAGCGATGCTTTTTGCGGTCGCTGTAATAATGCTCATTCTTTTCAACCGAAATATCAAGAGGCCGGTAGCGACGATCAATTCCGCCATTGAAAGGATAACCGAAGGAGAATTATCGACTGAGATGCCCGATCTTGGAGATAACGAGGTCGGAAGCATCGCGAAAGGCATCTCATTTCTCGAAAAGAAACTATCGGATACCGTGTCCAAAATCAATTCCACGGCTGTAAATGTCTCCATGGCTATTAAACAGGTCGACGTCACATATAATAATGTTATGGAGGGGACGGGTAAACAAATGGAAGCGGTAAACGGGATCATCACCTTCGTTCAGAAAGCGAACAAGGCTCAATCCGATATAAATGAAAGCTCTGAAAAGCTTGCGAGCCTGTCTACGGAGAACGTCTCGTCTCTTATCGAGTTGAAGGCCACTGCCGAAGAAATAACGTCCAACACGCAACGGCTTTACAAGGCGACGGAAGATTCCTATTCCGTAGTAGCCCAGATGACCTATAATGCGAAGGCGGTCGCAAAAAGTTCTGAAGAGGCCCTCTCTGCCGTGGAGAATACATCCGCTTCAGTTGAAGAAATAGGCGCATCCATACGTGAGGTCGAGGACCACGCCAAGCAGTCCTCGATAATGGCGGAAAAAGTGAAAGAGATCACCTCCGAGGTGGGAATGCTTGCGATAGTCAACGCCGTGGAGGGGATGGAAAACATCTCCGCCGAAGTAAAGAAATCATCGGAAATTATCCAGCGTCTAGGTACGAGGTCCTCAGATATCGAAAAAGTTCTGTCCGTTATAAAGGACGTAACGGAGCAGACCAATCTCCTGAGCCTGAACGCTGCGATTCTTGCCGCCCAGGCGGGCGAATATGGAAAGAGTTTCTCGGTTGTGGCGGACGAAATAAGCGCCCTTTCCGAAAGAACGGCGAGCTCTACGCGTGAAATAGGAGGGATCGTCAAAACCATTCAGAAAGACATAAAAGACGCGGTGCATTCGATCGATACGGCGAAAGTAAAGGTGGACGAGGGTAACTCGCTCGTCGTCAATGTCGGGACCGCTTTGAGGGACATCCTGACGGCATCCGAACATTCTACGGAGATGACCAAGGCGATCGAACGCGCCACCGAGGAGCAGTCATTTGGCTTGAGGCAGATCGGCTCGGCCGTTGAGGACATAGGAAAGATGATGAACAGTATCGCAAAGTCCACGAGCGAGCAGGACAGCGCACTCAGCTACCTCCTGGAAGGCGTGGGTGAAGTGAAGGAGGTAGCGGACCTCAGCAAGAGGGGGACAGAGGAGCAGGCGATTGGCACCAGGGGGATATCAAAGAATTTTGAGCTCGCAAACGACTGGATTATAAAGATCAACAGTGCTGTTCTCAATCAGAAGAAGCAGAATGAAGACATTATCAAAGCGATGGAGCAGATAAAGAGCATAGGCGTCGAAACCGTCAAGGACATGGAGGAGGTGTCGCTTTCACTTAACACCCTGTCCGGAGAGATCGAAATACTCAAGAAAGAAGTCGAGGCTTTCAGAACGGGATAAATGCAGAAATTCACCGTTTTCAGCATATCTGACGAGGTATTCGGCATCCCTATAGAAAGAGTAGTCCAGATCATAAGGGTGCAGAAAGTATTCTCCGTCCCCGGCCTGCCGTCGTTTCTTTCCGGGGTCATGAGCGTGAGAGGGTCCGTAATCCCTCTTATCGACCTGCGAAGGCGCTTCGGGACGAAACCCTCCGGCGGGAAAGAAAGGATAATCCTGTCCAGGTTCGGAAAGGAGAAGATCGGGTTTCTGGTAGATGAAATAAAGGACATTGTGGCCTTTGACCGGCAGGACGTCGTGAATCCGCCCTCCGTGTTCAAGGGATTTAAGACCGAATATTTATTGGGTCTTGGTAAAAAGGGGGGGGCGATCGTTATACTGCTTAATATCGACAATCTCCTCACGTCGGAGGAGAAGATCGTTCTTGAAAAATCGATGGAGACGATTGAGGATGAAGTTGCAGAAATTGATGAGACGACTGAGTGACGTTAATACCGAAATCCGGCGGGAGGCGGTAGAAAGTACCAGGGGGATGAGAGAGGATGCGTGCATCCCTCTTCTTCTCAAAGCAATGGAAGATCCGGACTGGCGCGTGAGGAAAACCGCCGTCGAGGTCCTCTTTGAGGATTATCCGTTCGATAAATATATAAACGGCCTGACGGACCTGCTTTTCGTGGAAGACAATGCCGGTCCGAGAAACGCTGCAATTGAGTCGCTCGTCCGTCTGGGCAAGGAAGCGGTGCCCTTCCTGATCGAGACATTCAGCACCCGGAACAAGGATGTAAGAAAATTCATAATCGATATACTCGGGGACCAGGGCGACCCCAGATCTCTGCCGCTGATGATAGAAGCGATCCGGGACGAAGATGAGAATGTAAGAGCGGCCGCGGTCGAGCACCTGGGTAAATTACGGGAACCGTCCGTCATCGACCCCCTTATAGAGATATTAGACGGCGGGGACTTGTGGACTGCATATCCTGCTGCGGATGCCCTCGGAAGAATCGGCCGCAGCAAAGCCGTGCCTCATTTGGTCCGTGCACTGGAAAGGAAACCTCTCAGGGAGCCTGTACTGAAGGCCCTGGGCCTTATATCGGACAAGTCTTCACTTGGGGCTGTGGCGTCACTACTTGCGGACCCGTCGCGGAATATACGGGAGCAAGCGCTGATAGCTCTTGAGAAATTTTATCGGAACGGCGTTGATGCTGCATTCATTGTTGAGGAAGTCAGGCGGATGCACGGTGACCGGACGCTTGAAATCCTGATCGATCAGTTGCGCTCGGGGAAGCGGGAAGCAAGGATTTCAGCCGTAGTTCTGCTCGGGTTGATTAAAGACACTGCCGCCTATGTCCCGTTCCTGGAAATCTCCCAGGAAGAAGATTTTAAAGATGAAGTTAAGAAATCTTTCGTCAGCATCGGGAGGGAGAACCCCGGGTCTTTGCTCGATCTGTTTAATATTTCCAATGCGTACCAGTTGCGGATGCTCTGTGAGGTTGCCGGGGAGATCATCTCGCCGGTTTATTTTGACGAACTCGCGGGGATGCTCGATCATGCCGACGGCCACGTGCGCTCGTCCGCTGCGGTGAGCATTGCGAAGCTGAATGATTCAAGAGCGGTAGAGAAGCTGGAGAAACTACTCGGTGACGGGTATGAGGACGTCCAGGAAGCCGCTGTGGAGGCCCTTTCCTCTTTGAGAGAGTGGTTAAGTAACGACGACGTCGTAGGTATGCTCCGCAGCGAAAACGTTGCAATAAAGAAAAACGCGGCCCGTCTGCTTGGAAAGACCGGTGCGGAAGAAAACGTAAGAGATCTCGGATTCGCACTGAAAGACGAGAATGCATCCGTCCGAAAGGCCGCTGTAGAGGCCTTGTCGCTGATCGGCACGGAGGAGGCGAAGAAGTATCTTATCCGTTCCCTGACCGATGAGGACCCTGACATCCGGATAGCCTCCGCACTGAGCCTCGGCGCCATCGGCGGAGAAGGGGTCCTGAATGCCCTGATACTCCTCAGCGCCGACCCCGATAATGTTGTCAGGGTCGCTGCAGCCAAATCGCTCGGGATGACAGGTACTGCAGATGCCGTTTCTTCCCTGGTCGGTCTCCTCGGAGACGCGAGCGGGTTCGTCGTAACAAGTGCCATTGAGTCATTGGGAGCGATCGGCGGGAATGAGGCCAGACAGGCTATAATATCAAAGCTCTCCTCCGACGATATTGAAATCAAAAGGACCGCGATACTGGCGCTTGCCTCCTTCGAGAAAATAGAAAAACACCTGACACCTTTTCTTGAAGACCCCGACTGGGCCACCAGGATCGCGGCTGTCAGATCCCTGGGAGGCAGGGCAGAATCCGGTATAAGACGGGACCTCGAAAAACTCCTTGATAGTGAAGAAGACCCCTCCGTAATCAAGGCGATCGAAGAGACCCTGCGTGTTTGAGAAAGAAGATATAGTACCCTTGTCTGAAGATGTTTTCAGACTTTTGAGGGACCTGGTGAGGGACTATTGTGGAATTCATTTCGACGATTCCTCCCGCTATTTAGTGGAAAAAAGACTTACGCGGAGGATGAGAAGTCATCATCTCAGCGATTTCAGAGACTACTACAGGTTTATCCGCTACAGCAAGAATTCCGAAGAAGAGCTTTCGGCGATCATCGATGTGCTCACCGTCAATGAGACTTATTTTTTCAGGGAACAAAACCAGCTCAGGACTTTCAGTGACGAGATCCTCGAAGAGTTCAAGGAGACAAACCGTGACAGGAAGTCACTGCGAATCTGGTCCGCCGGCTGTTCGACCGGGGAGGAGCCTTACACGGTAGCGATGCTGATAAACGAGAAACCGGAATTCAGGAACTGGGACGTAGAGATCTACGGAAGCGATATCAACCAGCGGGTCCTGCAGACCGCTCGAAGGGGTATCTACCGGAAAAATTCCTTCCGGACGACGGACCCTTATTTTAAAAGCAGATATTTCAGCGAAGATGAAGACGGTACTTCCCGGATCGCGGATAGCATGAAGAGGAACGTGAACTTCAGCTATCTGAACCTTATCGATCCTTTAAAGACCAGATTTCTCGGTAAAATGGATGTTATATTATGCAGGAACGTTTTAATATATTTCGACAATGCATCGAGAAAAAAGGTCATCGAGAATTTTTATGACAGGCTCACCGATGGAGGTTATCTCCTGCTGGGTCACGCCGAATCGCTTATTAATATCTCAACCGCTTTTACTCTGAAGCATTTCAAAAATGATATGGTTTATCAAAAGCCTGTGAAAAAGGCCATGTTCCTGAATACGTAAGTATAGGTACCGCCCAGGGCTTATCCGGCAGGGTTTAACTGACCTGCAATCAAGAAAGGAATATTATTTGAAGACCAGAATACTCATTGTAGACGATTCTGCCTACACGAGGCAGATGATAAAGAAAATTATCGAGCAGGCCCCCGGCCTGGAGGTCGTCGGAGTGGCTGCTGACGGTATCGATGCGATGGCGAAGACACTGAGACTGAAACCCGACATTATCACTCTGGATTTTGAGATGCCCGAGATGGACGGGTTCAGTTTCCTACGGTGGCTTATGCGGGAAAAGCCGACGCCCGTACTTATGGTCAGTTCCTACAGCGACTCGAAGACCGTGTTCAAAGCGCTGGAACTCGGGGCCGTGGACTTTGTCGCCAAACCTACCCGGCGCGCTTCCGTGGAACTTGAGACGATCGAAAAAGATCTACTGAGAAAGGTTAGGGGCATAAAGAGCATACGCATGGATATTCTGAGCAAGAACCTCGCACTCCTTGAAAGAGAAGGACCCCGTGAAGAGCTTCCGGAATCCAAAGGGAGAGAAATTCAGATTGTGGCAATCGGTTCCTCTACCGGCGGGCCCGCTGCGCTTCAGATAATCCTGACCAGGCTTCCGTCCGATTTGAAGAGCGCGATTGTGGTAAGTCAGCATATACCTAAAGGGTTTACCGGCCCGCTTTCCGAGAGGCTGAACAAATTGTCTCATCTGCGGATAAAGGAGGCCGCGGACCTCGACCCTTTGACCCCGGGTACTGTTTTGATGTGTCCGGGAGGGTATCACATGGGCTTTAAGAAAAAAGGAAAACAGACCGTAGTGATATTAAAGGAGGGAAAACTTTCGGATAAGTATGTACCCTCCATAGACCATATGATGACGTCTGTTGCGGATCATTTCGGGCCGAATTCCCTCGGCGTAATCCTTACTGGGATGGGAAACGACGGCGTGAACGGCATGGTGGAAATTAAATCCAAAGGTGGTTATACTATAGCAGAATCGGAAGAAAGCGCCGTGGTTTTCGGCATGCCGGCCGAGGCGATCAAGGCGAGTGCCGTTGAAATAGTAAAGCCAGTTTCGGAGATCGCCGCGGAAATAACCAGAGTTGTGAATTATTTTTCGGTCAGAAAGAAGGAGTAGTGGAAAAAGAGACAGGTTTCGTGAATAAGGCCGATGAGTTCCTTCAGATGTTCAGGAAAGGCGAAGAGTTTACCAAAGAACTTCTGAAAGAGAATGAAAAACTCAGGTACAGGATCGCACAACTCGAGGAGTCTGCCGAGAGGGCGGGCAATGAGACCAGAATAAAAATTTACGAAGACAGGATCGGGCTGCTGGATGAGGAACTGAAATCCCTGAAAGAAAGGTTCAGGCGGGTCGAAGAAGAAAATAAGGACTTTGCCTCGAAGTACGTCGATGTCGAAGAGGAGAACAACAATCTCGCAAATCTTTATGTCGCCAGTTATCAGCTCCATTCGACGCTGGATTTTTCCGAAGTCCTCAGGATCGTCCTGGAGATCGTTATCAATCTCATCGGTGCCGAGAAGTTTACGGTCCAGCTTATCGATGACAAGACGAACGAACTGGTGCCTGTGAGCACGGAGGGACTTCCGATATCGGAAATCCCGAAAATCAAGATAGGAGAGGGGATCATAGGGTCCGTAGCCAGGGAAGGCGAAAGCCATTTTGCAGACAATATGCTGGATATTACGGAGTTCGATCCCTACATGCCTATCGTATGCATACCTCTTAAGATAAAGGAGCATGTGATAGGGGTCCTCTCCATTTACAAGCTCCTTACCCAGAAAGCGGGCTTTTCCAATGTCGATTATGAGCTCTTTAACCTGCTCGCCGGACATGCCGCGACGGCGATTTTTTCTTCGCGCCTGTATACTCAATCCGAGAGAAAACTCACAACTATTCAGAGCTTCCTTGACCTGCTTAAGGAGAAACCGAGGAAATAGGGGGGAACGACATGCCGAATATTCTTGTGGTTGAAGATTCACCGACGATGAGACAGCTCATCAGCTTTGCCATAAAGAGAATACCCAATTCTCACGTCATCGAGGCTACGGACGGTGTGGATGCTCTGAAGAAACTCTCGTCCGAGAAAGTAGACCTGATCCTCGCCGATATCAATATGCCTGTTATGGACGGTCTCAAACTGGTGAGTCTGGTAAGAGGGAATCCCTCTTATAGGGAGATCCCTATCATCATCGTAACCACGGAAGGCGCCGAAGAAGACAGAAGGAGGGCCCTTTCTATCGGCGCAAACGCATATCTCCCGAAACCCATCCAGACGCAGGAATTGCTGAGGCTTGTGAATAATTACCTGGCTGCGTAATAAGACTTCCTGTTACTCTTTACAGACTATAACCCTTCTGTCCGTAACAATCTGCTTCACCTTTTTATCGTGGGCCTCTGCGGGGATATTATCCACTATCTGTTCTTCGTAGGCAGGAGCGATCAACTCGACATCCCTCTCTAACTTTTCAAGAAGCCTGTCATAATATCCTCCCCCATATCCGATCCTGTTTCCCTTCTCATCGAAGCCCGCGCCGGGCAGAATGATCACGTCGACGTTATTGACGTCGACAAGCCTGTCCTCTGAAAGCACGGACGGTTCGGGGATTTCCATATATCCGGGGGTCAATTCCTCGGTATTTTTTATTTCATACAAGAGCAATCGCCGGTTGTCCGTGTCAACTTTAGGCAGCACGACTCTCTTGCCGGACGTCAGAAAATATCCGATCATCGCAAAAGTGTCTACTTCAGTCCGGAAGGAGGCGAACAAAAAAATCACAGAAGCATTTTTCACAGAATCCAGGGAAAAGAGGCGCTCGCATATCGATCTGCCCTTCGCTCTCCTGACCTCGGGAGGGATAGCGTCTCTTTTTTTGAGCAGTTCCTTTCTCAGAGGAGACTTATCCAACTGCGAAGGTTTCTTCTATTGCTGTCTTGATTTTCTTCACTTCTTCAACCGTGCCGGAAGAATAATGATACGGTGAAGATCCCCTGATGTCTGCCTCCATAATGGCGCTCGAGAAGGATATGTGACCGGCGAGTTCGAGGTCGCCGATCCCGTTGCTGATGAATGCGACGTCCTCATCCCCCCGAACCTTGTTCGCTACCACAAAAACCCTTTTGACCCCGAGTTCCTTTGCCATTTCCCTGACGACACCGGCCGTCTGCAGGCTTCTCTGTCCGGGTTCAACGACGACAATAAAGGCATCGACCGCGCCTGCCGTACCTCTTGTGAGATGTTCGATTCCCGCCTCCATGTCGACTATGACCACTTCATCCCTCTCGACGACGAGGTGTTTGAGCAGCCTCCTCAGGAGCACGTTTTCAGGACAGTAACATCCGGAAGCCGCCGCCTTCGATTTTCCCATTACGAGCAGAGTAATGCCGTTGATTTTATATCCTATACCTTCGGGCAGATCGTCAACTTTGGGATTGATCTTGAATATCCCACCCATGCTGCCCGGTTTTGCGCCCGTACGTTCTTCTATCAGTTCTCCCAGATCGGCGATCGGCCTGATCTTTGCAGAGTCTTCTTTCGGGACCCCGAGGGCGGACGCCAGGTTTGCGTCGGGGTCCGCATCCACGGAGATGACTTTTTTCCCCTCTGCTGCATAGAGATAACTCAATACGGATGAAAGCGTCGTTTTCCCGACCCCGCCTTTCCCTGTAATCGCGATTTTCATGTCACATGGTCTCCATCCCGGCAAGCGGATATTCTCAGGACTTGCCGTCTTTTCATACTTTACCACATTTTGTCGCTATTTGAAGCCTGCAAAAAGCCTATCTGTTTGATTTTTAAATGATTTCTGCGGTATTATTCCTGCATGGACCAGAAAAAACTGATGGAGGAATCGGGCCGCTACCTGATGAATACCTATAGCAGATTCCCTGTTGTGCTCAGGAAGGGACGGGGAGCGAAGGTCTGGGGTATGGATGGCAAGGAATACCTCGATTTCGTGAGCGGTGTTGCGGTCAATTGTCTGGGTCACTGTCACCCGAAAGTAGTGATCGCCATCCAGAAGCAGGCCCAGCGGCTCATTCATGTCTCGAATTATTATCATATAGAGCCCCAGGTGAAACTCGCCAGGCTTCTTGTCGAGCATTCCTTTGCCGACAGGGTCTTTTTCTGCAATTCCGGAGCGGAAGCCGTGGAGGCGGCGATCAAACTGGCAAGGAGATATTTCAGGGAGCAGGCCGGACAGAACCGGTTTGAGGTCATAACTGCCTTCAATTCGTTTCACGGAAGGACATTTGCGGCCCTTTCCGCGACCGGTCAGGAGAAGTTCAAGGCCGGCTTTGATCCACTGGTGCCGGGGTTCAAACACGTTGTCTATGATGATATTGACGTCCTCGAAAGGGCCGTAACCGGTGATACATGCGCGATTATGCTTGAGCCTGTCCAGGGCGAGGGCGGGGTGAGAATCCCTTCCCTTGACTATCTGAAGAACGTGAGGGAGCTTTGTGACCTGCACGGGATTCTCCTGATCCTCGATGAGGTTCAGACGGGAATGGGAAGGACAGGATCGTTGTTCGCTTATGAACATTTCGGTGTCGTCCCCGATATTCTAACTATGGCGAAAGGACTTGGGGGAGGGGTCCCGATCGGCGCCCTTCTTGCTACGGAAAAGATTTCCGCTGCTTTTCAGCCCGGGACACATGCCTCTACGTTCGGTGGAAATCCCCTGGTCTGCGCCGCCGCAGTGGCGACACTGGATGTTCTCCTTGAGGACGGCTTTGTTCTCGACCAGTGCCGGAGGATGGGAAAATATTTTCTGAAAAGACTTGAGGGACTCAAGCGTGAATTCCACAGCCTTGTAGCCGATGTACGGGGCATGGGGCTTATGATTGGGCTGGAGCTGGTCCGTGATTGTGCTCCGATCGTGAAGATGTGCATGGACCGGGGCGTGCTCGTGAACTGCACCGCGGGAAATGTGCTACGCTTTCTCCCCCCGCTCATCGTGACCGAAAATGAGATCGACCATCTTATCGATACACTTGAGCAGGTGTTCGACCGCCTGTAACGGAGAGAATATGAAAAAAGACTTTCTGACGATATGGGACCTCAGCGCGATGGATATTTCCTCGCTTCTGGAAAGGGGCCTGGTACTCAAGAGAAAAAAGAACCCGGAAAATTGTCCTCTTATAGGGAAAAGCGTCGGCATGATTTTCGAGAAACCTTCTACGCGTACTCGGGTCTCCTTTGAAGTCGGGGTGTACCAGCTCGGCGGCAACACGATTTCACTTAATCCTTCCGAACTCCAGCTCGGAAGGGGGGAGTCGATGTCGGATACCGCGAGGACATTATCCCGGTATCTGGACGGACTTGTTATACGGACTTTTGCTCATTCGACCCTTGAACATTTTGCCGGGAGTGCTTCCATTCCAGTCATTAACGGGCTCAGCGATCTGCATCATCCATGTCAGATACTCGCCGACCTGCTGACGATGCTGGAAGCAAAGGGAAGAATAAAAGGGTTGAAAGTCGCCTTCATAGGCGACGGCAACAATGTCTGCAATTCGCTTATCGAGGCGGCGTCCAGGATGGAGTTCCATCTCACCGTAGCCTGTCCCGAGGGATTCGAGCCCGACGCGGACATACTTGAGAGGGCGAAGGAGTCTTCTAAAAGCGAAATAATAGTTCTTGCGGACCCGAGAGAAGCCGCCGGCATGGCCGATGTCGTATATACCGACGTATGGATCAGCATGGGCCAGGAGAATGACGCCGCCGAGAAAAAGAAAAAATTCACCGCTTATCAGGTAAACTCGAAGCTGCTGGCCTGTTCAAAGAAGGACGCTGTTGTGCTCCATTGTCTACCGGCCCATAAAGGGGAGGAGATAACGGAAGAAGTCATGGAAGGTTCTCAGAGCCTCATCTTCGATCAGGCGGAAAACAGGTTGCACGCCCAGAAGGCGCTGCTTGAAATGCTCCTGACAGGCGTCTAGACGACGGGAAAGATGCGGAGAAGCTGCTGTGGATAATGTCCTTTCGGTAATACCGCTCGGCGGGGTTGAAGAGATCGGTCTCAACATGACGGTGATGGAGTACGGCGACGACATGCTCGTGATCGATGCCGGCCTTATGTTCCCTGAAGAGGACATGCTCGGCATCGATTTTGTCATCCCCGACTTCAGCTATGTGCTCGAT
Source organism: Candidatus Sulfobium sp. (assembly GCA_040235385.1). Taxonomy (GTDB): domain Bacteria; phylum Nitrospirota; class Thermodesulfovibrionia; order Thermodesulfovibrionales; family UBA6898; genus JBECKU01. Next base: position 12,666 of record JBECKU010000056.1, read on the forward strand.
AATTCGGAAAAGGTCAGAGGGATCATCGTCTCTCACGGTCACGAAGATCATACAGGGGCGCTACCGTTCCTCCTGAAGGAATTGAACGTACCGGTCTACGGTACCCCCCTGACCCTGGGTCTGGTGAGAGAAAAGCTCCGCGAGCACCATCTGGAGCACGTCGAGCTTATTCCCGTAAAACCTAGAGACATAATAAACCTCGGTGTATTCTCGATAGAATTTATCAGGGTGACCCACAGTATCGTCGATGGCGTTGGGTTCGGTATCACTACACCGGCGGGCCTGATCGTCCATACGGGGGATTTCAAACTCGATCCCACCCCTGTCGACGGTCAATTGATGGATTTCCACAAGTTCGCCGAATACGGAGAAAGAGGGGCGCTCCTTCTCCTTTCAGACAGCACGAACTCGGAAAAAGGGGGGTTTACCTTTTCCGAGAAGGAAGTGCGCAGGGCGTTCGAGGACATCTTCTCCGATACGAAGGGAAGGATCATCATCGCGACCTTTGCCTCAAATATCCACAGGATCCAACAGGCGATAGACGTTGCCGCGATGTTCGGCCGGAAAGTAATACTCTCGGGCAAGAGTATCGTTTCGAATGCCCAGATCGCTCTTGACCTGGGCTATCTGAAAATACCCCAAAACACATGGCTGAAACTGGAGGACATCAAGAACCTGAAAGACGAAGAGGTAGTGATTATTACCACGGGCAGTCAGGGTGAGCCCATGAGCGTGCTATCCAGGATCGCCACTGATGAGCACAAGTCCATAAAGATACGGGAGGGAGATGTAGTTATACTCTCCGCGAAAATGATCCCCGGCAACGAGCGCTCTATAGGCAAGATCATCAACCACCTTTTCAGGAGGGGAGCGAAGGTGATCTATGAGAAGGTCTCCGAGATCCATGTCTCGGGACATGCCTCGAAAGAAGAATTGAAGCTGATGCTAAACCTCGTCAAACCTAAATATTTCGTGCCGGTGCATGGGGAGTTCCGGCATAAGGTGTCCCATTCGGGCCTCGCCGAAAAAACAGGGGTCCCCGCGTCGAATATCTTCATCCTCGATAACGGCGAGGTTCTCGAAATTTCGGGCTATGGTGCCAGCCGGAACGGGAAAGTGACTTCGGGCAGGATATATGTGGACGGAAAGGGAGTGGGGGACGTCGAGGACATGGTATTAAGGGACAGGCGGCGACTTGCCCATGACGGCATCGTCCTTATCATCGTAGGAATCGAAAAGCTGACCGGCAATATCGTTTCGGGTCCCGATATCGTATCGCGGGGCTTCGTCTTCGAGGATGCCTCCCAGGAGATCATCAATTATGTGAAGGAACTTGTATATAACAGCATGAAGGAACTCGATACCGAGGTTATTGCCGATAAGACTCTTATCCAGGCCAGGATACGGAGTGTCCTCAAGAAATACCTGAGAAATGCAATGGACAGAAAGCCCATGATCATGCCTATCATCTTCGAAGTATAAGAGGGCTTCCTTATTTCAGTTTTACCCGCCGATGTTGTAACATAATCTTATGAGGTACTTTTTTTGCTCCGCATTTTTTGTGCTCCTGTTCCCTGTTCTCGCCTGTGCCCAGCCGTCAATTCACTTTGAAACGATGAAACGTGATTTCGGCACGGTCAATCAGAAAGACAAGGTCGACTTTGAATTTCATTTTGTGAATAAGGGTACGGAGGATCTGGTCATCGAGAAAGTGGTCCCGTCCTGAGGCTGCACCGCCGCGCTGGCCAGTTCAGGTCGGCTGAAACCGGGAGAGGAGGGGAAAATCACCGGATCTGTCGATGTTACGGGGAAACGGGGCCGGATATCGAAGTCTGTGAAGGTCTATACAAACGACCCCGGGAATCACGTTGCCGTTTTAAGACTCAACATGGAAGTCAGAGACAGCATGCACATGACCGATTTCCCTGCGGAGGAAATATTCAGCGGAAAATGTAAAGGGTGCCATGTGGACCGGGGAAAAGGGAAAACCGGCGTCGGGTTATTCGTGCAAGACTGTGTAATGTGTCACGGTAAAAGTGCGTCCTCTTTGCAGAAGATGCGCAGCAAGTCAAGAGAAGAAATTGCCAGGGCGATTAGGGAGGGGATTGAAAATACATCCATGCCCGGCTGGGCCGTGGAGAACGGTGGACCTCTGAGTGATAAAGAAATCGGGTCTCTGATCAAGGTCATCAAGCCGTAAATATCAGGTCCGCCTAATTGCACGGATTTTTGCAGCCGAGGGATTTACTCTTGCATCTACAAAAAAAGATTCTATCCATTCTGTTGTTGATAGTCCCTGTCTGTTCTGCATTGCCGTCTTATTCCATGGGCGCGTCGGACGAGTACGTGAAAGAACGACGGGAGATGGTCGAGCACGATCTTAAGGGAAGGGGCATCGGGGATGAAAAAGTCCTCCGGGCGATGTCGAAAATCGAGAGGCACCTCTTCGTCGATCAAAAGTACCGGGATGAGGCCTATGACGACCACCCTCTCCCTATCGACGAAGGCCAGACGATTTCCCAGCCGTATGTTGTCGCCATGATGACCGGGGCTTTGAAACTGAAACCGTCGGACAAGGTGCTGGAGATAGGTACTGGCTCCGGGTATCAGGCCGCGGTGCTCGCCGAGATTGTCGATAAGGTATATACTGTCGAGATCAGAAAGAAGCTTGCCGGAAAGGCTGAAAAACTGCTGGACATGTTAGGGTACGAAAATATCAAGGTGAAACACGACGATGGATATTATGGCTGGGAAAAGTGTGCCCCCTTTGACGCTATTATCGTTACGGCCTCGGCAAATCATATACCGCCGCCCTTGATCAAACAACTTAAGGAAGGGGGCAGACTGATCATCCCTCTGGGAAGTACGCTTTATTTCCAGGTCCTAACACTTGCGACCAAAAAGGATGATGAGCTGAAAATCAGACAGATGGGCCCCGTCGCTTTTGTCCCGATGACTGGAGAGGTAAGGAAAGGCCGCTAGATTCCAGTGCGCGAAAACAGAAAAAGGCGGAGAGATAGGCCAGGACCCCCATCAGAATGATTGCATCAAACCCTGCTGATAGCGCGATCATTATGGCGAGGATGGGAGAAATTACCGAAAGACAGCCGTTTACGGCCCATGCCCAGGGGATAATGGCGGGTCTTTTTCTTCCGAGCAGGGTGAGTCCCATGGGGAAGGGTATCCCCATCAACATACCCGAGGGCATCAATAAGAAAAATACCAGGACGACTTTCACTGCGAAAGAATAAGAATATATAAACTTCATAATTGCGGACGGCAGGAGAAAATAGACAAAGAGGATGAGGGACAGGAAGAACAGGACCCGTCGACTCCGAAGTTTATGAAAACGCGCGCTGAGCAGACTCCCGATGCCGGAACTGACGAGCATCGAAGACAACACGGCCGCTGCGGCGTAAGAGGGGTTTTCAAGAGGAAGGATCATTTTCTGGATGAAAGAGATCTCAATGAACATGAACCCCAGCCCTAAAAGGGCGAAATAAAACAGAAATAGCGCAGACCCTGGGACAAGACCGCTCCAGCCCCCGGACGGTCGATGGACAGCTGGTAGAAATATGAGCAGGGAACCCAGAAAAAGCACCTGGAGCAATATCACGGGAAGGAGATAACCTTCTCTTATAAAGTATAGCCATTTGCTTCCCATGAGCGAATAAATCTCTCCGATGTTTTCGAGTTTCAGGTAGTAATGGAAGAAAGGGTCGGTATCCCGGACCGGTTCGATATCGAAGAGATAATCCTCGATGAAAGACCGTCTTGTGGCCGGTGAGACCAGGTCCCGGAAGGTTTCGAAATAGGCGTTGGTCGGCATCTCGACGAAGACATTGGCTTCTTTTTCGTCAATGCCGGGGTAATAAACAGGATCGAACCTTCTGTCCTCCGCGAAAGCCCGGATTGAAGTGATATCCTCGCCGGTCAGGGCGGACTTTTTAAAGACCATGGTAATCGTCCCCCAGCTTCGGAGGGCGGCGAAGTGGCGGCCGAAATCCTTTACCCCCTGTCGTTCCGCAGCAGCGGCAAGCGTACTGAGGAGTCTCAGTTCCATGCGGGGAGGAGGAACGATGAAAAGACTAAGGGAGATCCATCCGCTGTCGCCCAGATGCCCAAGATATTCTTCAAATGCTTCGACAGTAAAACGGTAGTCTTCGGAAAAGCCGAACGAGCCGGTGGGGGCGGAACCCATGATCCATATATCGATGAGATCGAATTTATTGTCTCGAGGAACAAGCCAACTCCTCCCGAGGCCTGTCCAGGTATTGTTCTCGTAAATATCAGTGGAAAACCTTTCATGCCTCTTCACCGCCTTTATAACGAGGGGATTCGAGTCAACCTTGAAGATTTCGTCTGTCCCATAAAATTCTGCTGCAAGGACAGGGAGGCCTCCCTTCGGTTCAATGACCAATACACTGGATTTTGGAGAGATCTCATAAGGAAGAGATGACGGCAGATACTCTATGAACCGGAGGTCCTTCCGCGATTCGTTCGTGGTAAGCGCATAGAAATCACCCGCATCGACGGAGATGCCGGTCTGTTCCGGGAGTTCATCAAGATAACGGAAACTCAGGCCAGGGGCGTACCTTGCCGCCGGACTGTGGAATATATCCACCCGGGAAAAGGGGCTGTAAAGGGTCTCCAGCAATTTTGCTCCCGGAAACTTCAATGCCGTTTCCAGGGGCTTATAAGGCGATATCCTGATATCCGCAGAGGAAGGATGAATGATCAGGACCGCCAGGTTAAGAGCGAGAAGGA
>JBECKU010000109.1:0-3425 GCA_040235385.1 Candidatus Sulfobium sp.
CTGCCATACTGTCCGATTGTCGTATCATCGAGCACCCATGTGTCGTGGAGCGAACTTGAATACGCAAGGCCCGTCGCGAGCACCAGGAAAACGATAACAGGCAGATGACTACCCTTCCAGTCTTTTAAACTTCCCGCCGCAGGGATAAGACATGATTCCTTAATTTTTTTCGTCAACAGCCGACTCCGGTGTCCTTTCAAATTCCCTGGCAACGGAATCCCAGAGACAGTTTCTTGCATATGCCCGCCCCGATTGCCCCAGGCGGGATCTCAAGGCCCCGTCTTTTAGAACAACCGCAAGCGTATCTCTGAGACTGGACGCACGCCCACGGGGAACTTCAATCCGAACCCGTGAGTCTCGACGAACTCCGGTTCCGGAATATCGGTGGAAATTACAGGCTTGGCGCACGAAACCGAAGGGACTACCGAAACTCTCATAAATGAGATGAAGAATCTTCATAATCCAATGAGAGACAAGACGGAAGATCTGGGGAGATAAGCGCTTTTATTCCGACCACGGAAACGCCCGAGGACAGCCATTGCAGAGGATGCAGATGAAATACAAAAGGGCCCGGAGGAAACCCCTAAGCCCTTGATTTCATTGGTGGCGGGGAGAGGATTTGAACCTCTGACCTTCGGGTTATGAGCCCGACGAGCTACCAGACTGCTCCACCCCGCGATAGAGTCATTAGAATACCTTATCATATCTTTCCATGTCAAATTTCATAAGCGAAAGTGAGTTATTTATCTTATCATAATTGCGGCTTCTGTCCATGCAATCTGACACCCTCGCATATTTTATATTAGAATCAGATATGTCCGTAAAGGAGTTCCTAGATTCGCTCGAAAAAGACAGGGAATTTCAGCTTCAGGTTACTGGGCATAACTACTTGCCTCCGTCGCAACCCACGTATGGAGATATCCATATTTGCAAGGCCGTCCGGAATGTACTTCTTGGAAAAGGGGTCCCTTCACTTTACAGCCATCAGGCCGAGGCACTCGAACTTATCAGACAGAAGAAAAATATCGTGATAATGACACCGACGGCGAGCGGAAAAAGCCTGGTATATAACATACCGGTCCTCGAATCCGTATTGAACGACCCTCTCGCGACGTCTTTATATATGTTCCCTCTCAAGGGCCTTGAGCAGGACCAGCTCAAGAACCTAAATGGGCTATGTGAAGCTGTTGGTATCGGCAGCAGGGGAGAAGTTTATGATGGCGATACTCCGGGCATCAAAAGAAGGCAGATCAGGGAATCTCTTCCTAATATGATCTTCACGAACCCCGACATGCTGCACCTGTCTCTGCTGCCATTTCATAAGAAATGGAAAGATTTTTTCAGTCATCTCAGATTTGTGGTCGTCGACGAGATCCACAGTTACCGGGGCGTCTTCGGGTCGAATGTCGCCCACATCTTCAGACGGCTAAGAAGGATTTGTGAACATTACGGCTCAAATCCACAATACATAACGTCCTCAGCAACGATTGCGAATCCCGGGGAACTTGCCGGAAGATTGACCGGTCTGCCCTTCGCTTCGGTGGAGAAAAGCGGCTCGCCCTCACCCGGCAAACACTTTTTCTTTGCAACTCCTTTTGAGAGCCCGTATACCTTTGCGGCACGGTTATTTGCACAGTCTCTCAGGGCCGGACTAAGGACGATAGTCTTTACCAGGGCCAGGAAGATAACGGAACTCATCTACAAGTGGACCCTGAATTATTGTCCCGAACTCTCGGAAAAGATCAGCCCTTACAGGGCGGGGTTCCTGCCTCGGGAGCGGCGGCATATAGAAAGCAGGCTCTTCAGCGGAGAACTCCTCGGGGTGGTTTCGACAAGTGCCCTCGAGCTCGGAATCGATATCGGGGGGCTTGACTGTTGTATCCTCTGCGGTTATCCCGGGTCCGTGTCGAGCACATGGCAGAGGGCGGGCCGCGTCGGACGGAAAGGCCAGGAATCAATCGTAGTGATGGTAGCAATCCAGGATGCCCTCGACCAGTATATCGTCAGGCATCCGGAGGAGTTTCTCGACAAGACCCACGAAGGGGTCGTCATAGACCCCGGCAACGGTAATATCATCAAGAAACACCTCCCCTGCGCAGCGGCAGAGCTCCCCCTGCGCTCGGGCGAAGAAGTGTATGCAATGGATGAAGTCGAGCCTTTGATTGACGAACTCCTTATACAAGGAGCCCTGTCAGCACGGACAACGAAAGATGTCTGGTTCCCTAACGTCAGACACCCTCATAAAAATGTGGAGTTGAGGGCCGCAGGAGAACGTTTTTATCTCGAAAATGAAAGAGGACGTCAGATCGGGGAACTGAGCGGGGAGAGGGTCCTCCGGGAAGCATTTCCGGGAGCTGTTTATCTCCATAAAGGGAAACAGTATAAAGTTACCGAACTTGATTTGATCAAGCGAAAAGTCTTGTGCGCGGAAGTTTCGGTCGGCTATTACACTCAGCCGGTCGGCACCGAATCGACCCGGGTGCTGGAAGAAAAAGAGACCAGACGCTTCGGCGGTTTGACTCTTCACTGGGGCCGATTGAGAATCGTACGCAGAATAACAGGTTACGACCGGAAGAGGAGGTTCGACAAGACCAGAATCTCGAGCCACACACTCGCCCTGCCGGAGTCTGTTTTTGAAACAGAGGGTCTATGGACAATCATTCCCGCCGGCGTTAAGTCTTCGATTGAAGGGAGTGGTTTCGATCTGGGGGGAACCCTCCATGCCGTGGAGCACACTGTCATCGCTGCAATGCCTTTATTCGCACTCTGCGACACGGGAGATGTAGGAGGGTTAAGCCATACCTGTTTCCCGGAGTTCGCCCTACCCGCCGTATTCATCTATGACGGTCATCAAGGGGGTGTTGGCCTGACAAAGCGGGCAATAGAATATGTACCGGAATGGCTGAAGGTTACACTACAAATCGTCGAAGGATGTCCCTGCGCCCACGGCTGCCCTTCCTGTGTCCAGGACCCCCAATGCGGGAACAGAAACCATCCGCTGGATAAACCTGGAGCCAAGATCCTATTAAGAAAATGGATATCTTCGATTTAGTTCCATCGTCCGAAAAACCAATTTTCACCAGCCTTCCCCGAGTGCCTTCTGGCAGCTTCCGAGTATCCCCTCGGCTGTCTTGTCCCACGAATATTTTTTAACATGATGCAGCCCCTTCTCCACGAGTTCTTCCTTCAGCCGGAAAAAACCATACTCAGGATCAGCATCATGAGAAGGGGGTTCAGCATTACCCATAGAAATCCAAGGACCGACCTTTTGTATCTGACCTTTATATCTCTGATTACAAGATTTCGGAGAAGTTCCTTGTATCGTATCACCTCAAAGATTTCAGAAAAGTATGGATTTACGTTCATTATCCTATCTCGAATCGTTATTATACAGCACTGTTATTTTACAAGGGAAGAGACCGTTC
>JBECKU010000129.1:0-14144 GCA_040235385.1 Candidatus Sulfobium sp.
CGGATTTGGCGGTCTCGACCGTGTAACCTTCGGGCTGGAGCAATCTCTTGCAGCTTGTTCTTACTATGTCCTCGTCATCGATGACGAGGATCTTCCCCTTTTCCACCTATAAAACTCCTCGAGAAGACATTTGCGGAATATATTCGCCGATCAAGGGGATGTCTTACCCTTGCCGCTGCATAACTATCTGAAAAAGAAAAGGCGGATGTGCTGAAAAAAATCCATAACCGAAGGATCCGCAAGGCCCGAGGGAGGTCCTCCAACCTCTCTAGGCAAAGCGCCGGAGGCGATACCCGCGGCCACGTGAATCATAATAAATTCATGCCGGCTTTAAGGGCTTTATTCAGTATATCCGCCTCCTGTCTTATGCAACATAAGGATTACCTTCCGGCCATTGCGTTTGTCACGGCGGAAACAAGCGCATCCGGGGTGAACGGCTTCTCGATATAATCAAAGGCACCGAGTTTGATCGATTTTACGGCCGTGTCCACGGTCTGATATCCTGTGATGATGATGACCTGCACTTCGGGCCATTTCTTCCTGATAATTCTCAGAACCTCGATACCGTCCATGTCAGGCATTTTCAGATCGGTGAGGACGAGATCATAACGCTCTTTTTCGAGCATCTGCAATCCTGCGATGCCGTTTTGTGCCTGCGAAACCTCATATCCCTCCGGGCTCAGCGCGCGGCGGCAACTGATCCTAACGATTTCTTCGTCGTCGATTACGAGAACTTTGCCTTTGCTCATGTTTTTTCCCTGTATGCCGGAAGTCTTATAAAAAAGCTCGTTCCTTCTCCGAGTCTGGTCCTTACGATGATCTTGCCTCCGTGGTCCTGGATGATCCCATGGCTTACCGCAAGTCCCAGCCCGGTGCCCTTTCCAACGGGTTTTGTCGTAAAGAAAGGCTCGAATAATTTCTCGAGGTTTTCATCGCTGATCCCCGGACCCGTGTCATGGAATTCCACCTCTATAAAGTCAGACCCCTCTTCCCGGATATTCTTTGTATTGATCGTTATGGTGCCCTTTTCCTCGATCGCATCGGCGGCGTTCATGATCATATTGAGGAAGACCTGCTGGAGCTGGGATGAATCGGCTTTAACAGGGGCAAGGGACTCGTCGAAATTCGTCACGATCCTGATATTGAAAAAATCGGCCTTGTTCCGGACGATGTTGAGGGAACGGTCCAGAATATCGTTTACGTTCGAAGGCGCCTTTTCCGCAGCAGAAGCCCTGGCGAAACCGAGAAGTCCTTTGATGATGTTCGAACAGCGGTTTGCCTGGTCTATGATAACTTCCACATCCTCTCGCTCTTCGGACCCCGGAGGGAATTTCTTGAGCAGCAGATGACCGAACGTCACGATTCCGGTAAGAGGGCTGTTGATCTCATGGGCCACTCCCGCAGCCATCCTTCCGAGTGATGCCAACTTTTCAGAATGGATAAGCTGCGCCTGTGCCTTATGTATGGCCTCTGTTTTCTCCTCGACCTTTTTTTCAAGGGTGTTCCCCCATTCGACGAGTTCGGTTTTCGCCTTCTTGAGGTCATATGTCATCGCATTGAAGGCCTTTGCCAGGTCCCCGATCTCGTCCCGGGTTTTTATGTCGAGATGGTAGTCGAGATCGCCGCCGGCAACCCGCTCCATGCCTTTTGTCAGGAGACTCACCGGGGTCGAAACGAGATTCCAGAGTATCGTACAGAGCACGACCGATATGATGAAGAGGAAAACAAGGATGTAAATCGTGATGGCGATCCCCTGCTGCTTGATGCTCTTATCGAGTCGGGCGAGGGAAAGGTCGGCCTCCACGACGCCGAGTATCTCCTGCTGTTCCGAGTGCACATGACACGAGGAGGTATAACAGCTCACTTCATTACTGATCGGCTCTACGACGCTGAGCATTCGATAATCTTCATTTTCTCTGCGGATTGACCAGGAGGGCGTATCTTTCGGTACCTTCCCCGGTGAATGGCACTTTGTGCATATCGCCGCGCTTTTTTCGAGCACCGTACCGATATCGTCCTTGTTCGAAGAGTAGGCGATCCTCCCGTTGACATCGAATATGCGGACCCGGACAACGCCTTCCGCCGAGCCGATGGCCTCGATGGTCTGCTGGATAAGGAGTTTCTGAAACGTGAGCATGCCGTACCGGGTGCTTTTTTTTACGTAATCGACGAACGAATGGCCGTATTTGACCGAGTTCTGGATAAGTTCCCGCTCCTGATGTCTGAAAAGAAAGTACCAGAAAATCGCGCTCCCGACGACCATCAGGGTGCCTATAGTAATTATCAGTTTCCCTGTGAGCGAATGCAATGATTTTCTAACGAGCATCTCTTCATGAATGTATATCATTTGATAGATTTATGCAAGACAAAAACTAAATCTACAGATTTAATTTTTCCCTTGACAACTTCTTGTCAATGGCCTAAATTATATACCGACATGCCCGGAACCTTTATGCCGTCAGCTTACTTACCCATATTGATTTTTTTGATGGTCGCCACGGCCTTCGGACTGGGCGCGTTATTGATCGGCGAATTCTTTAGGCTGAAAAGGCCGTATCCGGAAAAGCTGATGCCTTACGAGTCCGGGAATCCTCCCGTAGGTGAACCGCGTTACCGTTTCTCCGTTAAATTCTATATCATCGCGATGCTGTTCGTGGTGTTCGATGTCGAAGCTGTTTTTCTTTACCCGTGGGCGTTGGTCTTCGACAGACTCGGATTATTCGCCTTCGTCGAAATGATCATCTTTATCGCCATACTTCTTATCGGCTACGTTTACGCCTGGAAACGGGAGGCATTCGTATGGGATTGATTACGGGCGTACCGTCGGAACAAAAAGACACAGGGCTTGTCGAGGTCGAAGAGGGCACGAAAATACTTGCACCCAATGTGGTGATAACCTCTATCGACAAGGTAATTAACTGGGGAAGAAGCTCATCCTTGTGGCCGGTGACCTTCGGACTGGCCTGTTGTGCGATCGAGATGATGACCACGGGATCGAGTCATTACGATCTGGACAGAATGGGCATCATCTTCAGGGGCTCGCCCCGCCAGGCTGATTTCATGATCGTTGCAGGGACGGTTACAAAGAAGATGTCACAGATCGTCAGGAGAGTTTACGACCAGATGCCGGAACCGCGATATGTGCTGTCCATGGGGAGTTGCGCGTGCAGCGGGGGCATTTTTAACACTTACAGCACCGTACAGGGATGCGACAGTTTCGTGCCGGTAGACGTTTACATCCCGGGTTGTCCACCCCGGCCGGAGGCCCTCCTTGACGGGATAATCAAGTTGCAGGAAAAGATCAGGGGAGAACATTTCAGATGGAGCCGCTGGAGATAGCCGAAAAGATCAGGGAATCTTTCCCGGAAGAAGTCCTCGATGTCAGGGAATTCAGGGGACAGGTGTCCGTGACCGTCAGGAAAAACAGAATAGTCGACATATGCGGATATCTTCGTGAGGAACGCGACCTGAAATTCGATTATCTTACCGATCTCTGCGGGATGGATTACCTCGGCAAAAAAGAGAAAAGATTCGAAGTGGTTTATCATCTGTATTCCATCAGTCAGCGTCACAGAATAAGATTAAAGGCTGAGGTGGCCGAGGACGATCCGAAAATAGATTCGGTCACCCCCTTGTGGGTCGGCGCAAACTGGCACGAGAGGGAAGCCTTCGATATGTACGGCATAGTCTTCAGCGGCCATCCTGATCTCAGAAGGATACTCCTTCCTGAGGATTGGGAGGGCCATCCTCTGAGAAAAGACTATCCTGTAAAAGGGCCTGAAAAGGAATGGTCGGGCTTTCTGGACGTACTGGACAGGGCGAAAAGGTTCAGAGAGTTTGAATGGCATGAGTAGCCAAAGTCCGGATCGGGAAAAGCCGTCCCCTGAAACCGGAATAATAGATTTTCGTTGACAACAGCTATGGAACAATCGGAAGAAAGAGAAAAGACTTTCGAGAGCAGGGAGATCACTATCAGCATGGGGCCGCAGCATCCCGCAACCCATGGGGTGCTGCGGCTCGTTCTCGATCTCGACGGAGAGCAGGTTGTCAAATGCACGCCTTATGTCGGTTACCTTCATCGGGGGGTCGAAAAACTCGGCGAAAACAGGACCTATTTGGCCGCCCTTCCTCTCAGTGACCGGCTCGACTACATATCTTCGATGAACAACAATGTAGGGTATGTGAACGCCGTCGAGAAATTGTTCGGTATAGAAGCCCCCGAGAGAGCTAAGTTCATCAGGACGATGGTGGCCGAGATGGGGAGGATTTCGAGCCATATCATATGGCTGGGAACGCATGTACTTGACATCGGCGCAACGACGCCGTTTTTATACGCTTTTCGCGAGCGGGAGATAATCCTCGACCTCTTTGAGATGCTCTGCGGCGCCAGGCTTACCGTAAGCTATCCCAGGATCGGCGGCGTTCGGAATGACATCTCCCAGGAATTCCTGGACGGTCTGTATGAATTCGTCCTGGATTTCCCCTCCAAAATGGATGATTATGAGACCCTTGTCACGGAAAACCGGATCTGGAAGGAAAGGACCGTCGGGATCGGCGTAATATCTGCTGAAGAGGCCGTCAATTGGGGTCTTACTGGTGGGACGCTCAGAGGCTCCGGAGTGGACTACGATGTGAGAAAATATTCTCCTTATGACGCTTATGACAAAGTCGAGTTCGATGTACCGGTAGGCAAAAACGGGGATTGTTACGACAGGTACCTGGTAAGAATGGGCGAGATGAGGCAGGCGAACAGGATCATTAAACAGTGCATTGAGAAGCTTCCTTCCGGACCGATATTGGCTGATGCCCCGAAGTTCACCCTGCCGCCCAAAGACCTTGTTCTGAAGGACATGGAGCACCTCATCCATCAGTTTATCCTGATCACCAAGGGTCCTCATGTGCCTGAGGGCGAAGTTTATATGGGAACGGAAGTCCCCAAAGGGGAACTCGGGTTTTATTTTGTAAGCGACGGCACGGGGAAACCCTACAGGATGCGAGTGAGGGCACCTTCTTATGTACATGCCTCCGTATTGCCGAGACTTTGCGAAGGAGGTTTGATTGCGGATGTGATCGCGAATATCGGGACAATCGATATCGTCCTTGGAGAATGTGACAGGTAATGAGAATGCTGAGTGATGCGGCGGCAAAAGAGATTGGATTGATCCGGGAGAAATATCCGACGGGCAGGGCGGCCCTGCTTCCCGCAATGTATGTCGCACAGAGGGAGTTCGGATGGCTCTCATCAGATGCATATGAGGCCGTCTCGGACGTCCTGGGAGTCCCGAAAGCCATTGCCAGAGGGGTCGGGACTTTTTACGCGATGTACAAACATGCCCCGATGGGAAGGAACATCGTACAGTTGTGCACTAACGTATCGTGCATGATACTCGGCGCCGAGAAGCTTGCGGATTTCCTGAAGAATAAATACAGTCTTGTTCCCGGCGGCACCACCCCGGACGGGAAGTTTTCACTCGTGATCATGGAATGCATCGGGGCCTGCGGCACTGCTCCGGCGATGCTCGTCAATAATGATTTTTATGAAAATCTCAATGAAAAATATATCGAAGAGATACTGGCGAAGTATGATTAAGGCTGATTAATCCGAATGGAAAAGATCCTCTTAAGAAATATAGAAAATCCTGAATCGGCTCACATAGGTGAATATATGAAAGCCGGGGGCTTCAGGAGCCTCCCCAAGGCCCTTGAGATGGAGCGCAAGGATATCATTGAAGAGGTAAAGAAGGCCGGCCTGCGGGGTCGGGGAGGCGCGGGCTTCCCTGTTGCGATGAAATGGACTTTCGCTTCCGCTGACCCGAAATTCCCCAAATATCTCTTATGCAATGCCGACGAAGGAGAACCAGGCACATTCAAGGACAGGCCTATTCTTGAAAAGATCCCTCATCTGTTGATAGAAGGAATGGCCATCTCGGGATACGCTCTTTCTGCCGAATATGGTTACATCTACCTGAGGGGCGAATATCCCGCCGCAAAGGATATCCTGGACAGAGCTATCGGGCAGGCTTATGAAAAGAATTTTCTCGGTGACAATATCCTGGGGAAAGGGATCAGGTTCCACCTTTCCGTTCACCAGGGCGCGGGCGCTTATATATGCGGAGAGGAAACTGCGCTCATTGAATCTCTGGAAGGGGACAAGGGACAGCCGAGGATCAAGCCTCCCTTCCCTGTAAATGTCGGTGTTTTTGCGAAACCGACAGTCGTAAACAACGTCGAGACATTGTCAAATCTTCCCTATATCGTAGAGGTGGGCGGAGAGGCATACTCGAAAATCGGAAGTCCGGACTGTCCCGGCCCGAAGATTTATTGCGTAAGCGGACATGTGGAGAAGCCTGGAGTTTACGAATTGCCGATGGGCACAAACCTGAAGGATATAATCTTTACACACTGCGGAGGAATAAAGGGCGGAAAGAAGCTGAAAGCGGTCATACCGGGCGGGATTTCGACACCTGTGCTTCCCCCCGACAAGATAGATTGTCCCATGGATTTCGTCAATATGCCGAAACACGGCAGTATGCTCGGGTCGGGTGCGGTGATCGTCATGGATGAAACTGTCTGTCTCGTCAAAGTCTGTTACCGTGCGTTGAAGTTCTTTGAACATGAGTCGTGCGGGAAATGCACCCCCTGCCGTGAGGGCACGGGATGGCTCAGAAAGATACTGGGCAGGATCGAGAATGGCGAAGGCGAGGCTGGAGATGTTGATCTTCTTCTTTCCGTATCATCCAATATTCTCGGCAAGACTTTCTGTCCTCTCGGAGACGGCGCGGCTTCTGTGGTACAGAACTTTATCAAGCATTTCAGACAGGAATTCGAGGTCCATATCTCCTCGAAGACCTGTCCTGTTCAGGGGTTGAACGCATGATCGCGGTCAATATAAACGGCAAAGAGGTAAAACTGGAGAAGGCCGTCACGGTACTCGAGGCGGCCAAATCCGCCGGGATAATTATCCCTACCCTCTGCAGTCATGTACTCCTCGAAAAATACGGCGGGTGCAGGCTTTGCGTTGTGGAAGTGGAGAAGATGCCGAGGCTTCAGACCGCCTGTACCCTGATGGTTACCGACGGCATTGTTGTGAGAACAGAGACAGACGCCATCGCGGACGTGAGGAGGGGGATCCTCGAATTTCTCCTTATTAATCATCCCCTGGATTGCCCTTACTGCGACAAAGCCGGCGAGTGCACCCTCCAGGACCTCGTGGAAAAATACGGTCCGACGACGTCGCGCTTCAGGGAGGAGAAAAGGAAGGTCCCTGAAAGCCTTGAGGACCCCGTCCTCGTGAGGAATATGGAGCGGTGCGTAATGTGCACGCGGTGTGTAAGAATGTGCGATGGCGTGCAGGGGGCGTCGGCGATAGCGGTTATCAGCAGAGGAGGCCACTCGCATATAGAGCCCTTTTCGGGAGGGAAATTCAACTGCGAATACTGCGGCAATTGTGTGACCGTCTGCCCGGTGGGTGCGATCATGTCCAGGCTCCACAGACACAGTTACAGGCCCTGGCAGCTGGTAAGCGAAACGGAGACGATCTGTCCCTATTGCGGTGTCGGATGTACGCTTGTCGCCCAGGTCCGCGACGACGTCATCAAGAGGGTGGTACCCAGAATAGGGACGGGAGTCAATAACGGCCTTCTCTGTTCGCGGGGCAGGTTCGGCTATGAATTCGTGGGGCACGAGGAAAGGCTTACGACACCCCTCCTGAGAAAAAACGGCGACCTTGAACCGGCATCGTGGGATGAAGCAATAAGTTTTGTCGCAGGGAAATTAAAGGAGATCAAGGACTCGCACGGCGCCGACGCTCTCGCCGGTATAGCCTCGCCGAGATGTACGAACGAAGATAATTATGTTTTTCAGAAATTTTTCCGGATGGCGATCGGGACCAACAATATCGACAGCACCGCGAGGCTGGGCTTTGCAGGGGCCCAGAAATATATCGAAAATATCTTCGGACAAGGTTCCACGGCGAACCTTATACCGGGCCTGGCGAATGCCGATTCCGTCGTTGTGGTGGGAGGGGACCCGACCGCGATAAACCCGGTCCTCGGTCTTCAGATCAGGGCATGCGCGAGAAAAGGCGGCGCCGTTCTGACTGTCGGTCATGTCAAGGGACTCAGATACTTCACTCCCCTCGAGATGCCCTCCTCTCCTCATATGGAAACTGCTCTCCTTGAGTGCATTGTTTCGGCGCTGCGGGAGAAAAAAGGCCTCCCGGGTTCGAATTCCGTCCTGGAAGGGAAGATAAAAGACCTGAATTCTTCTCCAGATGACATTGAGAAGACTTGTGGCGTCCAGGAAAAAGATTTCAGCCGCTTCACCGACGTTCTCGCCGGATCTTCCACTCCCGCTGTAGTGATAGGAAAAGGATTGGTCCAGAGCGCCGAAGGGGGCTACAAGCTTTTTCTTGCATGCGCCATTAATTACCTTATTAACGGAAGGATATATCTCCTCACCGAACGCGCCAATGAACAAGGTCTTCTCGATATGGGGTGCGCGCCGGATCTTCTGCCGGGTGGAAGGCCGGTTTCCTATGCGGAATTCAGGAAAAGATATGAAACGGCCTGGAAGGGGGAGATTTCCGAAAAGTCGGGCCTTACTTTGTTCGAGATGATCGAAGCAGCGGAAAACGGCTCTCTCAAGGGTCTATACGTCATGGGAGAGAACCCCGTATTCAATATGCCGAATTCGAACCGGGTAGAAAACGCGCTCAGGAACACGGACCTTCTTATAGTACAGGACATCTTTCTCACTGAAACGGGGAAGATCGCCGACGTGGTGCTTCCCGCCCTGGGCTGGGCTGAAAAAGAGGGTACGTTCACTAATATGGAAAGAAGACTTCAGCGCCTGAGAAAAGCCGTACGCAGGGACGGCAAAGACGACTGGAAGATCATCGCCGGGATATCCGATTTGTTGGGTATGAGAATGAATTACACATCTGCCGAAGAGATTTTTGCCGAGATCAGCAGGGTCTCTCCCATTCACAGGGACCTGACCTATGAAGAGATAGAAAAAGGGAATGTGATTTATCCATATAAGGGCGAGCCCCTGAGGGGAACTCCCGGAGAGATTATGACACACCGTTCGGAAGTGTCCGGTGAAGCAGGGAAATTGTTACTCAGACTGGAAAGGCCACTTTTTCATTCCGGGACTCTGAGCCGCCATGCTGACGCCCTGACTAATATTTATCCCGAAGCGGTCGCAAGGATGCACCCCGATACAGCGGGCCGTTTTTCCCTCAGCGAGGGGGGCCGGGTGAGACTTTCCACCAGTCTGGGTTTTCTGGAACTGCCCTTGGTTATCGATGAGTCGGTCGGCATTTCGGATGTCCTGGTAACTAATAATTTTGAGGGAAAAGGTGCTTTCAGCGTGATGGATTATACTCTTGATCCTGTCACAGGTGCCCCGATGATCGAGGGAATGGAAGTACAAATTGAGAAGGGGGTGACTGCGTGATCTGCGAAAGATGCAAGGCGGAGAATACCGAAGACAGCAGGTACTGCAAAGAATGCGGTATGTTCCTGAAATCAGACGTCGAATCGCTTATAGCGAGAGCACTTCTCTACAGGAGAAGAGGGGGGGGAAGCGGTCAGGGGAATGCCTTTATAGAATTGTCGAGCGCCCTCAAGCTCGAACCGGATAATCCGGAAGCCAATTATTACATGGGTAAGCTTATGTATGACAATGCTTTCCTTGAAGACGCTATCGACTATTATAGGAAAACCCTTGAAGTGGAGCCTCTGTGGGCCGACGCCCATTTCGCGATCGGATTGGCTTATTACAGGCTTTGCAGGATTGACGAGGCGATAGCCGCATTTGAAAAGGCTTCCAGCCTTAATCCCGAATATGTGATACCCTGTTATTACGCCGGGGCGGCATACTACCACAAAGGGCTTCTTGATAAAGCAATCGACCGTTTTGAAAAGGTGATTAAGAACGACCCGAAATTCGCGATGGTATACTACCAGCTCGGAAGGGCATACACGAAGAAAAATCTTATAGACAAGGCCATCGAGTCCCTTGAGAAGCTTGTGGAGATAAGCCCGACTGATTCGGATGCCTTTTTCCACCTGGGGTTTTCATACTGGAAAAAAGGCATGGACGACAAAGCGATATGGGCACTCCAGAAAGCCATAGAGTTGAACCCGGATGATGAAAACTCAAAGGGCATCTTGAAACAGTTGATGCGTTAACGGAGCGATGATGGATATTTTCGAAAAACTGATGGCGCCGGGGTCTTTCGATATTATCATAAGAATAGTGATTATTCTTTTGAAGATCGCGGCCGTCGTGGCGATTGCTCTGATCCACGTAGCTTACGCTACTTACTGGGAGCGCAAAGTCATCGGACATATGCAGGTGCGGCTGGGGCCCATCGAGGTCGGTTTCCACGGAATGCTTCAGCCGTTCGCCGACGGCATCAAGCTCTTCTTTAAAGAAGATATCATACCCGCAAATGCTGATAAGCCGCTTTTTTATCTGGCGCCGGTGATTTTTTTCATCTCTACCCTGACTTCTTTGGCGGTTCTGCCTTTTTTTCAGGGATTTGTTATCGCGAACATCAACATAGGCCTTCTTTTTCTCTTTGCGATGTCATCTCTCGGGGCATATGGGATAGTGCTCTCAGGATGGTCATCGAATTCAAAATATGCGTTCCTCGGCGGATTGCGGTCTGCGTCCCAGGTCATCAGTTACGAGATAGCCATGGGATTGAGCCTTGTAGGAGTTATGATGATGGCCGGCTCTCTAAACCTTTCAGATATAGTCATGGCACAGCATCAGTACCCGACCGGGATGTACGTGATACCACAGTTCCTCGGGTTTTTCGTCTTCGTTGCGGCGGCTTTTGCCGAGACCAACAGGCTTCCTTTTGATCTGCCGGAAGCGGAAAGCGAACTCGTGGCAGGATATTTTACTGAATACAGCGGTTTCAGGTTTGCCCTTTTCTTCCTCGGCGAATACACGGGGATGCTCATTATGTCGTCGATCTCAGCCGTATGTTTTCTGGGTGGGTGGACGATCCCCCGATTTATTACCGACCTGCTCCCGTTCCTTGCGTACGTACCCGGAATTGTCTGGTTTTTGGTGAAAGTATATGCCTTTATGTTTCTTTTTTACTGGGTCAGGGCCACTCTGCCGAGGTACAGATATGACCAGCTCATGTCGATCGGATGGAAAATCCTGATCCCGATTGCTCTTCTTAATATTGTGATAACCGGATTTGTTAAAGCCTGGTTTGCGGGTATGTTCTCATGACAGCTGAAAAATTATTACGAAAAATATTTTTTGTCGAGATCCTGAAAGGGATGGCGCTCACGCTCAGGACGCTCTTTACTCCTCCCGTCACCAGGCGTTATCCGAAAGTTAAGAGGCCGGTCCAGCCCGGCTTCAGGGGCCTCCATGCGCTGGCCAAGAACGATGAGGGCAAGATGAAGTGTGTGGGTTGCGGGCTCTGCGGGGCCTACTGTCCTTCCCAATGCATTTACATTTACACTTCCGAAGGAGAAGATCACACCAAGGTCGTGGACAGGTATGAGATCGAGACCCTCAGGTGCGTATACTGCGGCTTCTGTGTCGAGGCGTGCCCATTCGGAGCGATCACATTGAGCGAGCACTACGAATATTCGGATTATTCCCGGGGACCCCTGTATATGACTAAAGAAAAACTGCTTTCCAACTGGGACAGATACTTTGCGGGACCCAAGGGGAAACGGTATTTCCAGGACTTCTGGCGTCCCAAATCCCAGGACTTGAGGGGATCGGGGGAGCAGGCGAGCTTCGAAAGGATAAAAGAGAGAAGATGAGCAATTTCGGGAGAAGACATGCTGAATGAGCTGTTTTTCGGATATTTTGCAACTGCGATCGTAATTCTTTCCATCCTCGTTGTTACGAGAAGGAACCCGGTTCACAGTGTCATGTGGATGCTTCTTCTTTTCTTCCACGTCGCCAGCCTTTATCTCTTTCTCGACGCCGAGTTCATCGCCGCGATACAGGTGATCGTCTATGCAGGGGCCATCCTCGTCCTGTTCCTGTTTGTGGTGCTTCTGCTTAACCTCAGGGAAGAGATACAGACCAGCCGGTTCGTCGCGTCGTGGCCTGCCGCCCTTGCGATTGCAGCGGCGCTGCTTTTCAGCACGATAAGTGCGCTGAAGTCGTTCGTGCCCGGTCCTTCCGGCGATTACTCCATAGAAGTGATACGTGAGCAGACCCATACGAAAGTCCTGGGGCAGGTGTTATATACCGATTTCATATTTCCTTTTGAAGTAGCTTCCCTGGTCTTGCTTGTTGCGATTATCGGCGCGATTGTACTTGCCAAAAAAAGGATGAGGAGTTAGCGAAATGATCCCACTGAACTGGTACTTGATGCTCGGAGCGACCGTATTTGCGGTCGGGGTCTTCGGGTTCCTGACGAGGCGCAATATCATCGTCATGTTCATGTCCATAGAGCTCATGTTAAACGCGGTGAACATAACACTGGTCTCTTTCAGCCACTATCTCCAGGACATGAGGGGGCAGATTCTCGTCTTTTTTGTGATAACCGTAGCAGCCGCGGAGGCCGCCATAGGGCTTGCGATCATCATTGCACTTTTCCGGAATAAAACCACCGCCCATGTTGATGAGATGAACGAGATGAAGGGATAAAAAGTGAAAAGTCAGAGAGGAATGAAGATATGCAATATTACCTGTTAATACCCTTCCTGCCGCTCGCAGCTTTTTTGATAAATATCCTGTTGGGGAGAAATATTATCAAAGACAAAGCGCATTGGATTGCCGTACCGGCTGTCGCCGGCTCATGGATAGTCTCGGTGCTGGTATTGATCGATATCCTCGCGGGCAGGACCTTGAATGAAGATCTTTATACGTGGATAGTGTCCGGAGAGTTTCGGGTCTCCGTTGGATTCCTGATCGACGAACTCACGGCTATCATGCTGATAGTGGTCACCACATGCAGTACGCTTATCCACATTTACTCGGCAGGGTACATGCATGGTGACAAGGGGTATTACCGGTTCTTCTCGTATCTCAGTCTTTTTACCTTCTGCATGCTTATGCTGGTTATGGCGAATAATTTCCTCCAGCTCTATTTCGGCTGGGAGGGTGTCGGACTCTGTTCGTATTTCCTAATAGGTTATTATTTCAGAAAGAAGTCCGCTTCCGATGCCGGAAAGAAGGCTTTCATCGTAAACCGCTTCGGAGATTTCGGGTTCGGTCTCGGGATAATCCTCATATTCCTGACTTTCGGCACTGTGTATTACGCTCCTGTCTTCGATCAGGTTGGCGGCTTTTCCGCTCAAACCATAAATTTTCTGGGATACGATGTCAGTCTGGTGACACTGATCGCGCTCCTTCTTTTCTGCGGCTCCGTGGGAAAGTCGGCACAGATGCCGCTCCATGTCTGGCTGCCGGACGCGATGGAGGGTCCGACCCCCGTCAGTGCCCTCATCCATGCCGCCACTATGGTTACCGCCGGCGTCTTCCTTGTCGCCAGGTGTAATGCGATATTCAGCCTGTCCGAGACCGCGATGACCGTCGTCGCTCTCGTCGGGGCGATAACGTGTCTTTTTGCGGCCACTATCGCACTCGTACAGAACGATATTAAAAGGATTATCGCCTATTCGACCATAAGTCAGCTTGGCTATATGTTCCTCGCCTGCGGGGTCGGCGCATACACGGCAGGCATCTTCCATCTCTATACTCACGCCTTCTTCAAGGCCCTGCTTTTCCTCTGCGCGGGCAGCGTCATGCACGCAATGTCCGGGGAACTGGACCTCCAGAAGATGGGCGGACTCAAGAAGCATATGCCGGTTACATACCTGACGATGCTTCTCGCTTCTTTGAGCATCTCGGGTATCCCGGGCTTTGCAGGATTTTTCAGTAAGGATGAGATCCTGTGGCTCGCTTATTCGGGACCGAGCCCGGTCGGAAAGTTCGTGTGGCTGATCGGGACCATAGTAGCTTTTCTTACCGCATTTTATTCCTTCAGGCTCATCTTCCTCACTTTTCACGGGAAATTCCGCGGGACCCATGAACAGGAGCACCACCTGCACGAATCTCCGAAAGTGATGACTATCCCTCTCATAATTCTCTGTGTCGGCGCGGTTGCATCGGGCTGGGTGGGGATACCGAACCTTCTCGGCGAA
>JBECKU010000155.1:0-12390 GCA_040235385.1 Candidatus Sulfobium sp.
CTCGCCTTTCAGCTCAGCCTCAGGAAGGCGGGACCCGGCTGGATTATCTTGCTCTATGCCTCGGTTTACGCGGCAGACAGTGCGGCATATTATATAGGGAAAGGTCTGGGCAGGAGAAAACTGTATAAAGAAATGAGCCCTAATAAGACCGTAGCCGGTGCGGTCGGCTCTATTTTTGGAGGCATGGCCGGGGCCGCCTTCGTGAAAGTGGTGATTTTTCCCCGGGTCTCCCTTTCCCACGCACTGCTCGCAGGGGGCGTTGTGGGAGTCGCTACGATAGTCGGAGACCTTGTGGAATCGATGTTCAAGCGGGATGCCGGCGTGAAGGATTCGAGCCATCTTCTCCCGGGGCACGGAGGGGTCCTCGACAAGATCGACGGAGTGACCTTTGCAGGCCCCATATTCTATTGGCTGTGCACCGGTCTTGGAATTATCCGATAGAGGGACCTGCAAATCGAAACTGCATTTGCGGCGATTTTCTGCGGTTCGCCCTACTCCGGAAGAACTGATAAAATCTTTTTTTATCGAGTATAATGAAACAATGAAGAAGATTGCCATACTGGGATCTACCGGCTCTATAGGCCGCAGCACGCTCGATGTGATAGCCCGCAAGAGGGACATGTTCAAGGTGGTGGCGCTTACCGCCGGGAAAAATATAGATCTTTTCATCCGGCAGATACGGTCTTTCAAGCCGGCAATGGCTGCCGTAGCCGACAGGGAAACAGAACGCAGATTGAGAGAGAGCGTGAATGGAGTAAAAATATTATCCGGCAGCAGCGGCATCAATGCCGTCGCTGCCGAGAGCGACGCCGATTTCGTCGTCTCATCTATCGTGGGTTCCGCAGGCCTTGTCCCGACAATATCGGCGATCCGGGCGGGAAAGACCATCGGCCTGGCGAACAAGGAATCCCTGGTCATGGCGGGCGAAATTGTTATGGGCGAGGCCCGGAAAAACGGGGTTACAATTATCCCTGTGGACAGCGAGCACAGTGCGATTTTTCAGTGCCTCGGGGGATTTCATTCGAGATCGGTGAGAAGGATCATTCTTACGGCATCGGGAGGACCTTTCTTCAACAGGAAGAAGGATGAGCTCGACAGCATAACGTCCGACGATGCCCTGAAGCACCCGAACTGGAGCATGGGGAAGAAAATATCTATCGATTCGGCGACGTTAATGAACAAAGGTCTTGAAGTGATCGAGGCAAGCTGGCTGTTCGGTATGCCTCCTTCCGGGATCGACGTGCTGGTCCATCCCCAGAGCATTGTGCATTCGCTCGTGGAATTTACAGACAGGAGCTGCATCGCACAGATGTCGGTACCGGACATGCGGGGGCCCATCTCTTTTGCGCTCTCGTACCCCGAGAGGATGGAAGACCCCATCCCTGCTTTGGAACTTGACAGGGTAGGTTCTCTGACTTTCAAAAAACCGGATACGGAGAATTTCCCCTGTTTGGCCTATGCTTACGAGGCAATGAGGGCCGGAGGAACGGCCCCTTGCGTCCTGAACGCTTCCAACGAGGTCGCTGTGAATGCCTTCCTGCACAAAAAGATCCGCTTCAACGATATCCCTGTGATAATACGAAGGACGGTGGATGACCACGGAGTGATACCGGCTGCCGGGCTCGGTGATGTCCTCGATGCCGACAGTTGGGCCAGAGAAAGAGCGGATCAATATGTCGGGGAATTAAGTCAATGACACTGATATCCGCGGTTGTGCTTCTCGGGATACTGATTTTTGTGCATGAGCTGGGCCATTTTCTTTTTGCCAAAGTGCTTGGAGTAAAGGTATTGACTTTTTCTCTCGGCTTTGGTCCGAAAGTTATAGGCAGAACCATAGGCGATACGGAATACCGGATCTCGGCCTTTCCCCTCGGCGGATATGTAAAAATGCTGGGAGAAGAACCCGGCGAAGAGCTTGAGGCGGGAGATCGGGAAAGTGCATACAGTTTTCAGCCGGTCTGGAAAAGATTTTCGATCGTTTTTTTCGGACCGATCTTCAACATCGCCTTTGCTGCCCTTCTCTTCATCCTGATCTTCATGGCTGGTGTTCCCGTGCTTTATCCTGATATAGGGAAGATTTCGGAAAAATCACCAGCCGCTGAGGCCTCCCTCAAGACGGGGGACAGGATAATCAAGATAAACGGCCGTGAGATAAGCAGCTGGAACGATGTGGAGATTTACATAAGCGAAAGCGGGGGAGAACCTCTGCGCCTCACTGTAAAGAGGGACGGTGAAATCAAAAACGTTACAGTGAAGCCGGAGAAGGAGACGGTTACAAACCTTTTCGGAGAGGAAAAGAAGAGCTGGGAGATCGGCGTCTCTCCCCTGATCCATCCCGTCGTCGGCGATATTGTGAGCGGTTCCCCCGCGGACAAGGCCGGGCTGAAGAAAGGCGACCGGATTGCAGGGGTCGAAGGTACGCCGGTAAAGACCTGGCAGGATATGACGAAATTGATCCATAACAGTCCGGGCCGGCCCCTTCAGTTTACTATAGAGAGGGATGGCCGCCTTTTCGAAGATACGATCACACCGGAAAAGAAGGTGGTTACGGTCCCGGGCGAAGGGGACAAGGAAGTCGGTCTGATCGGAATCAGGCCTATGGAAAACAGCTTTATCAAGAGGTTCGGTCCTTTCTCCGCCATCTCCCTGGGCTTGCAAAGGACATGGGACATTTCCGTTCTGACGGTGGTGTCCATAATCAAGTTGATCCAGCGCATTATTCCCGCAGAGACAATAGGAGGACCGATTCTGATCGTCCAAATGGCCGGAAAAGAGGCCTCGCAGGGAGCACTGAATTTTTTTACCTTCATGGCTGTAATCAGCATTAATCTGGGCATACTGAACCTGCTTCCCATTCCTATACTCGACGGGGGCCACCTGATGTTCCTCGGGATAGAGGCGGTGAGAAGAAGGCCCGTGAGCGAAAAGGTAATCGCCATCTCCCAGAGGGTGGGACTCGCCCTCCTTCTTACTCTTATGGTATTCGCACTTTACAATGACATCCTGAGGCTGTTCACCGGCAAAATGGTCCCGTAGTGAGCGAGAGTCTGAGAGTAAAAATATATTATGAAGATACCGATTGCGGCGGAGTCGTTTATTACGCAAACTATCTTCGGTATTTCGAGCGGGCGCGGACAGAGTTCATGGAGTCACGGGGGATAGGGCTCAAGGCCTTAACGGAAGAAGGCTTATTCTTTGTGGTGACGGATGCATCGCTGAAATATCTTGCACCTGCCCGATACGGCGACGTCCTCCTTATCAGGACCCTGGTCGAAAAAACCGGTCCGGCTTCCCTGGTATTTGCACATAAAGTAACAAGCGAAGGAACAGGAAAAGATCTTGTGGAGGGATCGGTGAAGCTAGGATGTGTAGGACGTGACATGAGGCCGATAAGGCTAAGGCCGGAGATCCTTCGTGCGATAACGAACAATCCGGGCGGGATTGATGAATTCCGTCCCAGGGAGCAACAGGAAAGCTTTTTGATGTGAAGCCGGCATCATTGAAACGCCAGACCTCTTCCGGGGGTGTGATATACAGAAAGACGGGATCGGGTATCGAAGTGGCACTTGTCTCGGTGAAGGGCGGGAGACACTGGTGTCTTCCAAAAGGGCTCGTCGATAAAGGGGAGACGCCGGAACTTACCGCACTCAGGGAAGTGAGAGAAGAATCGGGGCTGACCGGCAAGATCGTCGAAAGGCTCGGGGACATTACGTATTGGTACTACATTCAGGAAAAGAACATCAAGTGCAGAAAGACCGTGCATTTTTTTCTTATGGAGTATGTGGAGGGAGATACCGCCGACCATGATCTGGAAGTGGACGACGCGGAGTGGTTTCCCCTCGAGACTGCTTTGAACAAAATCAGCTACAAAGGCGACAGGGGAATTCTGGAAAAAGCGAGTTCCATGCTCGCGAAAACAGACGTTCCATAAAACTGTAACCGGCAAATTTTGTCTCCTTTCTTTTTCGGGAATATTCTTTCCCTTCCTCGTAAAAGGATTCGAGAATTTGAGCGAGGCATTAATCAATTTCTCCCTAAAGTCCTTGCGGCCGGGTTTTGTGGAATGATGACCCTTTCTACCCGAAAAGGATATTTAAATGCCGGCCTCAAGCTTTGATCCTCACCCATATGTATTCGAAAACCGTAAAAGGGCTTGGTTATTTTATATTGCCGTTTCACCTAAAACGCGCATAAAGTCTTCTGTGAGAGACGGGACATTTGATAATATAATAGACAATGAAGAAGAAAAATATACTGTTTATTGTAATCTGCATATTACTGCTGGTATCGGCAATCCACTTTTTTACAGGCACAACAATAGTCATAAATGGCAAGCAGGTAACCAGCATAGGCGG
The DNA here is from genome assembly GCA_040235385.1 of Candidatus Sulfobium sp. Taxonomy (GTDB): domain Bacteria; phylum Nitrospirota; class Thermodesulfovibrionia; order Thermodesulfovibrionales; family UBA6898; genus JBECKU01. The sequence continues at coordinate 4,356 of JBECKU010000155.1, forward strand.
CTTTATAGCTACGTACTTAGCATTGCTTATCATTGCTGTGGTGCTGGTGATGATAATTCCATCAGTCTTCATCTTAATTGTAGTGCTTTCAATAATCTTTGTTTTTTTCATGTTCCTACTTTTTCCTTTAATACCTGCTGAATCGTTATTCCTGCGAGCTGTCATCTTGGCTGGTATTGCTTACTTTGTCTATAGATTGGTTAAGAGGAAACAATAATGGATTTGTCCCAAAACATTCATGAGACCAAAGAAAAAAGAGTGCTTAGACACGTTGTCAAGAAGCTGATACTCATCCGGAAGGTCATCGAAGCTGTCGAACCAGATCATGGGTAATCTGCCCCCATTTTCCTTCCTGCAGTACAGCGTCTTGATGTGCGTTGGCGAAGTGAGGGTATGCAAAGCAAATTGTCACTGATCTTTTCTTTTTAGAAACTGATCTACTATACACCCGTTCATTTATCTAAAGTTCTAACTTGACAGGCCGAATGTTTAGTGGTACATGAGAATTAAGTAGAGGGGAATCCAATAAAGCCAAACCCTCCGTGTGAAGGGGACAGAAAGGTGTGGATATTGATCTTAATAGGGCCGAGCCGCATTCTGTTTATGGATGACAAAGAAGCGGTAAACAAGGTTAAATGGAGTAATCATTCTCATAAAGGCTAAAGATGATGCCGGATGTAACTGACATCGAGCAGTGGAAAAGCAACAGGTTTGATGCGATAGTTGTCGGCTCAGGCCCTGGCGGCGCGACGGTGGCCAAAGAGTTGAGCAAACAAAGGAAAAAAGTGCTCATCCTGGAGTGGGGCGACGAAAAGCCCGTCAAGGGATCTGTGGTGCAATGTATCTCAACAGCACTTATTCCGGGAAAGAGTCTGCTCTTCACTAACAAAATGCTCGGCATGGTAAGGGGGATTACAACCGGCGGAAGCTCGGTAATTTCCTACGCGACGGCATTTGACCCCCCGCTTGAGATGCTCAAATCGTATGGAGTTGATATCAGTAACGAGTTAATAGATGCAAAGGGGGAGTTGCCGCATGCACCTCTTACAGACGAACTTGTCGGCCCTCTTGCCAAAAGAATTATGGACAGTGCACAAGAACTTGGTTATGGCTGGAAGAAGTTGCCCAAGCTTGTCTATCAAGACAAGTGCCGTCCTGAATGCGATAAATGCACAGTGGGCTGCCCCTATGGCGCAAAGTGGAGTGCCCGGATGTTTATCAGTGAGGCAGTAAATAATGGAGCCGTTCTTGTCAGTCGGGCAAAGGTCAAGAAAGTGGTGAGAGACAACAAGGCCGCCGTGGGTGTTGAATTTTCTGCGAGAGGTAAGCTGGTGAAGTCTTTCGCACCCAAGATAATAATCTCAGCGGGAGGAATTGGTTCGCCGGTCATCCTTCGGACAAGCGGCATTAAGAGAGCGGGATATGATTTTTTCTTTGACCCCTTAATCGTAGTTATGGGCGCTGTAAAAGACGTAAAGGGGGGCAGGGAGTTCCCCATGGTCGCGGGGGTTCACATCGCTGATGAAGGATACATAATGACCGACTTGATATGGCCGAGGTGGTTATACATGCTTTTTACCACAGAAGTGCTCAGGGTGGACCGACTGATGGCCCATTCCCGGACGCTGCCGATTATGATAAAGGCAAAGGACACTCTTGGAGGACATCTTACGGATAGCGGCGGCGTGAGAAAGCGTTTGGCCGAGAGGGATAAGAATAAGCTAGAGAACGGCTATATGCGGGCGAGAGCGATTCTGAAGAAGGCCGGCGCCCGACAGATATTCAAAAGCTGGTATATCGCAGCGCATCCTGGAGGTACCGTCAAGATAAACGATGTTGTTGACTCAAACCTGAAGACAGAGTATGACAATCTCTATGTTTGCGATTGCTCGGTTATTCCTGAAGCGTGGGGCTTGCCGCCTACGCTCACCCTCATTAGTCTTGGCAAACGATTAGCGAGACACCTGACGAGAACAATATAACTTTGGACATTACTATTGCTTTCCCGGAAATTACCGACCACCTAGTCCAACTGAAAATTTTACTCCGTGTTTATCGGCAGGATATACAGCCTATACGCCAAAGGCTTCAGGCAACTCTCATGGTTTGTTCTTGTGAGTCCTTGAAAGATTTATTGTTCGCCTCGCGGTCAACCGAAAGGCGATCTCGATAAGGAAGGCTGCCCCTGCCATGACGAACAGAATCCCGAGCTGATGAGGTGAACTCTTTGCGGTCTGCCAGAGAAGACTTGCTAATGCGCTGAGGCAGAGTACAACTCCGATCAGTGAAAGCCAACTCTTGCTGCGCGTGTCGTCAGCCAGTACAACGTTAGCCCCATTAACGGCTGCAAAGATCAGCAGGAAGCCGGCGCTACCCATCGTCGACATGCTTGAGAGGTCGGCCGAATTGGCGATGAACAGTGTGACGACTGACGTAATCAATAGTCCCTCTATCGGCTTTCCCCATGCTTTTCTTTCCAATTGGCTCGGAAGCTCCCCGTCTTTCGCAATGACATAACTCCGCCGGGCCGCGCCGTAAACTGTGGCATTGATAGCGGAAGCCGTTGAGAGCATGGCTGCGATGGCAATCAAGAGAAAACCGGTTTGACCCAGGGATGGCCGCGCGGCCTCAGCCAGCGCGTAATCTTTGGCACCGACAATCTTGGCGATGGGCAAAGTCCCAACTGTAACTACGGCCACAAGGACATAGAGAACTATTACGAAACCAACGCCTGAATAATAGGCCCGAGGCAATGTCCTGTGAGCGTCCCGCACATCTTGAGCTGTGTTGGCAATCAACTCGAACCCCTCATAGGCCAGAAAAATGATCATCCCGCCCGCAATCAGATCCAGAGGGGATGACCATGCCGACGGTGCCAGCCTGGTACTGTCGACGCCCCAGATGCCAACGGTAATGAAAAGGACCAGAATCGCCAACTTTATGAGCACAATCCAGTCTTCCGCTTCTCCGATCAGCTTAGCGCTCAACAGGTTCAGCACGGTAATGACGACGACGCTGCCTGTGATCAGAATGTGTTTCCACAGATGTTGCGAAGCCGGCGGTAATAATGATGCTCCGTAGCTCCCGAAAGCATAGGCATACAGCGACAGCATAACAATGTAACTTATCCAAAGCAAAATGTTCGAACTCCCCGTCAGCAGCCCCGGGCCGAACGCGCGATCCAGGAATGCTACTGTTCCTCCCTGACTCGGATAGGAGACAGAGAGACGTGCGTAAGAATAGGAGGTAACCAGGGCTACTATGCCCGCTATCAGGAACGCTATTGGTGCTCCTCCGCCGGCCAAATCCACCGACAGGCCAAGGACGGCAAAGATTCCGCCCCCAACCATACCGCCGACCCCTATCGCCGTCACCTCCCAGTATCCGAGTTTTCCATTTCCGGATTCTCTCATATGGGTTCAGATATTTCTATTGACCGGGATTGTTTTGAGCAAATAAAAAGTGATTATACCGTTTCTGTTCATCTCGGCAAATTCTATCATACCCACTCGACTTTTGGTATTATAACGAGAACCTTGATAACACCACCCTATGAATTCGCTTTGCTTCACTGTTACCAATTTCTTTCGGAAATAACTTTATTATTGCTGCTCGATAAATGAGCAATGCTCTCTGAGAATTTAAAAAATCTTCGAAGTTGTCCGCCGGGGAATGCCGGACCGGCATATCATGCATCCCGAACTGATAAAGAATTAGTTTCTTCCGGCAGATCGAACATGACACTTACATGAAAGTCTTTCGTTTTACGAATGGGATTCCTTGCCTGAGAAGGGACTTTTTTGAATGGTTATCCAAATCTTTAAAAAGAACGCAATATTGCCCGATGAAGGGAACTGATGATGAAACAGGGAGATAACAGGAAATATAACTGAAAAAGAAAAGCTGATGCTCCCAGACTAACGAATTCTGAATTGTCTGAGGTCTGCGGATGCCTTGTCGGCGAGGCCCATCCGCGAGTAGACCAAGGCCCTGTTGTAATAAGCTTGCCTGAAGCCCGGATTTATTGCGATGGTCCTGCTGAAATCGGCTATCGCTTCCCTGTAAAGACCCTTCTTATAGTAAACGCCTGCCCGGTTGTTATAGGCATTTGCCGACTGAGGATAAAGAGCAATGGCCCTGTTGTAATCATCGAGAGCCTGATCCAGGAAACCCCTTCTGTCGAGGGCTACTCCCCGATTAATGAATGTTTTGTAAGATCTAGGATTCAGCGAAACGGCCATACTAAAATCATCCATGGCCTTGTCGAAAAGCCCCTTTTTATCGTAGACAACTCCACGGTTCATGTATGTTTCGCAAAAACCGGGATTAAGTTCGGAAGCCCTATTGAAATCATCCAGGGCTTCGTCAAGCATACCGCGCTCAATGAGAATCACACCCCGGTTGTTATATGCCCGGAAGAAATCAGGTTTTAGACTGATGGCCCTGTTGTAATCTTCCATGGCCCTGTCATATGCTCCGGCTTCACGGTATGCCAGCCCCCGGTTGTTGAAGGCAAAATGGACAGTCGGGTACTTTTCTATCACATCGCTCCACAGAGTAAGGCTGTCCTTCCAGGTCTCTATCCTCTTGATGGTGAGATATGACATCGAAAAGAGCAGGCAGAAGAGCGCGACGGCGAAGAGCTTCTTAAAGAAGATCTGCCTGTGCAGAAATCTTTCGTAAGCCCACGCCAGGCACAGTCCTGCTGCAAGAAAAGGGCCGATGCTTGGAAGATAGGTGTATCTGTCGGCCATAGATTGTTCTCCCACCTGAACTATTCCGAGCACAGGAAGAAGTGTAATAACGTAATAACTCCAGACTGCAAGCCATATTTTCCGCCCCCTTTTAACAGAAAGAAATATGCAGGATAGCGTAATCCCGGTAACAGCCAATACGGCCGCAAGATATCTGAAAGAAACGAACGAGACATGCACGGGGTAGGAATAAAAAGAGCTTAGATGCACGGGAACCGCCATTTTCCCAAGATAAGCGACAAGGGCTGAAGTCCCTACAGCCAGTCTTTCCCAAAGCGGAATATAGTGTAGACCCACGAGCGCACCGCCCGAATGCTGGGCAATAACCGCCAGGACCGAAGCAGCAAGACCAAGCACAAAAAAAGGCACCTTCTCAATGATGATTCTGCTTATCTCCCCCTGCCGGGGCCTTTCAAAGGGGTACCAGTCGAGAATAATCAGGACCGCGGGGAGGGTCACAGCCATAGGCTTGCTCATCAGCGCAAAGATAAAAAGAAAGACAGAAAGAAAATAATTCCTGGCCCGTAAATTACTTTTCGGCAGGGACTTATCTTCGACATTGTTTACGTATCCGATGTAGGAGAAGATACTGAGCAGATAGAATAAGGCGCATAGCAGGTCCTTTCTTTCCGCAACCCATGCGACCGACTCCACATGGAGCGGGTGAAGACCGAAAAGTAGCCCGGTTGTCAAAGCGACGATCAAGATAGATCGTGAATCTCGGAGAGTGAATTGCCTGCCTTGATCGCTACGCAGACCCTGACTGGCAGTCTCCAGGAGCCTCACAACCAGCAGTATCAAAAGAAAAGTATTGACTGAATGAAGAACGTTATTGGTGAGGTGATGCCCCAAGGGATTAAGCCCCCAGATCTCATAATCCAGGGCATGGGACATCCAAGTCAGGGGATGCCAGTTGGCCGAAGTAAGATCAAAAAAAGCCCATCCGAGAAAATAACCGTCAAAAGACCGGATAACGGCATTTTCATAAACATAAAGATTATCGTCCCAGTTAACAAACCCGTTTCTGAGAGTCCCCAGAAAAACAAGAAACGTAATAACCGCGACCGACAAGGCTAAAATGATTTTAGTTTTTCGCATTGGCCTGATATTTTACCTTACAGAAGCAAAAAAAGATCAGGTGCGGTCCGCATATTGAATAGATTGTCTCTCATTTGCATATCTTACCGGTATACAAGCAAGTCTCACGCCGCCGGGGCTCAAGCAGTCATATGCTCGAGCTCGGAAGCGACATGGGCAAGGAGTTCATCTACACCCTCGTGAGTAGCCGCGGAGACCGGGAAAAATGGGAAAGCTTTTTTTCTGCAATGACTTTTGAGGATTTTCAGTCTCTTTTTATCGCCTGCAATATCGGTTTTAGTACCCACGACAATCTGCGGTTTCTCAGTGAGTTCCAGGCTGTAAAGTTCGAGTTCTCTGTTGATCTTTTCCAGGTTTTCGACGGGATCGCCCTCAGCCATCTCTGAAATATCTACCAGATGGAGCAGAAGAGACGTCCGCTCGATGTGGCGAAGGAATTGATGCCCGAGCCCCGCTCCCCTGTGGGCGCCCTCTATAAGCCCGGGGATATCAGCGACCACAAAACTCCTGTAGTGCTCGAACTTGACGACTCCCAGATTCGGCACCAGGGTCGTGAAGGGATAATCCGCTATCTTCGGTCTCGCAGCGGAGATGACTGAAATCAGGGTGGATTTACCGGCATTCGGAAACCCGATCAACCCCACATCGGCAAGTAGTTTCAGCTCAAGGATGAGGTCTCCCTCTTCGCCCTCTTCTCCAGGCTGCGCGAATCTCGGGACCTGTCTCGTCGGTGTAGCGAAATGAGAATTACCGAGTCCGCCCCTTCCACCCTTCGCTGCTACAAATTCCGCGCCTTCACGGTCTAGGTCAGCCACCTCCTCTTCCGTTTCTGTGTCCTTGAAAATCGTTCCTACGGGAACAGGTATTACAAGGTCTTTGCCATTCCTTCCGTGCATCTTCTTCCCCATGCCGTGCCGGCCCCGCTCGGCATTATATTCTCTCTTATACCTGAAATCGAGAAGGGTGTTTAATTCCTTCGAAGCCCTGAAGACAACATCCCCCCCCCTGCCGCCGTCGCCCCCGTCAGGTCCGCCCTTCGGCACATATTTCTCCCTGCGAAAGCTCACACAGCCCCTGCCACCGTCGCCGGCCTTTACGCGAATTGTTGCATAATCGACAAATTTCATATTTTTCTTCTCAAATTCCGCCAAGGCTTCCGGTGGTTATAAAAAGAATGCGTGAAAAAAACGTCCGTTCATCCACAAAAAAGAAAAAGGGCAGATAGTCATCTGCCCTTTTTCAAGATTATCCTGTTTACCCCGGACTATTCCTGGGGAGGATATACACTCACTTTGAGCCTGTCCCGGTTCTTCCTCTCGAAATTCACCACACCGTCGACAAGAGCAAACAGTGTATCATCCGATCCCTTTCCGACATTATTTCCTGGATGGAACTTGGTCCCGCGCTGGCGGACGAGAATATTTCCTGCCTTCACGGTCTGCCCCCCGTATCTCTTGATCCCGAGACGCTGTGCCTGGCTGTCACGACCGTTCCTCGAGCTTCCGACGCCTTTTTTGTGTGCCATAATTATCCTCCGAGAACGATGTCCTTTATTTCAAGGACCGTATAATTCTGTCTGTGCCCGTTCAGTTTCCTGTGCCCTTTTCTCGGCTTCTTTTTGAAGACCAATACCTTGCGTGATTTTTTCTCGCCCTTTACCTCGGCCTTCACAGAGGCGTTTTCAATATAGGGTTTGCCGAAAAGGACTGTATCGTCATCCTTGGAAACGAGCAATACTTTATCCAGAGATATCTCCCCGCCGTCTCCAGGCCCGATTTTCTGGACCTGTATCACATCGCCGGGAGAAACCCTGTGCTGCTGACCGCCTGTCTCTATTACCGCATACATAATGTCTCACCTCCGAACAAATATTTAAGCCGAAAAAGCCGGAAAAAGTCAACTTTTTCCGTTCAAGGAGGGGCTACGTCGGAATTGCCCCTAAGTGCTTAATTTTTTCAGGATTACTCCCTTCGAAAATTTCAGGGCTGCGACCGAGGGGGTGCGTTAAGGATTTTGGGCTGTCTGAGCGGAGCGAGTTCCCAAAATTCAGTGCACCCGACCGAGCAGACCGGCCCGGAGGGTGACATTTTCGCCGGGCGCCTTCTTTTGGATACTTTGCCTGGGCGTCAAGAAAAGTATCCGGGGTCCGGGGCAGAGCCCCGTTCTGTGATATACGGACTCTC
>JBECKU010000141.1:0-6115 GCA_040235385.1 Candidatus Sulfobium sp.
AAGGTGCTCGATCATAACACTGTCCGTAGTAAGTCAATTGCTCTTCGATAATTGATTTGTATTCCCACCGTGCATTATCGAAATCTTTTTTCGTTATACCTCCTGCGTCGACACGATCCTTGACCAAACTAAAATTATCGATAAGAATCTTGATATTCTTTGCGACAAGCTCTTCGAACCGCTTGTCATCAAAAGAAGGTCTGTTGTAACCTTTAAATAGCATTATCACCACTGGATCTGATGAGGCTGGCTTTTCCACTGCCTTATATCCAGGATTGGCCCAGGAAGAATTGAGATCTTCCATATATGTCCTTAAGCTGGCAATTTCTCTCGTTGCCATGCCTGTGGTCAGAAATTTTATCTGGTCGTATAAACGTTTTGAGAAAGTTTTATCATTTTTATTTACCCAATCAATTATTAAACGATGCTCTAGATCAAAACTTGAAACTTATTCGCCACGATCTGTTGCTGGAGATAATCCGATATTGTTGTTTTGAGACGCGAAATCTCTTCCTCGTGATCGTAGTTTTCGGCGTTTATTCTGCCAGATATTACCTTTTTCCATTCATCCATAGTAAGCGTCTGATTCGAAAATTTTTTGAAGACACCATAAGGGTCAACCTCGGCTGATACGAGCTGTGCCTTGCCTAATTTCTTATCAAATTCGGCGCGGCAATTTCCGCAGGAGAACCATTTGTCGGCTATCATGCCGAATATCTTCCCACGCTCTGATATGGTCAAATAACCTTCCTGACAGACAGGGCAAAGTGGGGACTCTGAGGTTCTGATCAAAGCGTTATTTTTATAAACTTTTTCTTGCAAATTATTGGCTCAATTAATTAAGGACTGGATATCATTAGTAACTGACATCGAAAAAGGCTTAGAAATTAGATCTCCCATTATCCCCTCCCGCATTTTTCAATAATTTAACACCTATGGAGCTTGAAAATTCATCGCTCGATTACCCCCAGAGGTCCGCCAAGTTTCACCGCATGGATTGTTTTCAGGGATTCTTTAGGTAACTTACTAAGTTCGGTTATCTCCGTGCCTGTATATATCGAATCGGTAATCCCCTGCGCTCTCAAAGATTTCATATCTTCAGGTCCGATGATGAGGAGATCATATTTCATGCTCTGGTTTTCTACTCCGCCAGGGACCTTATTTTTTCAAGTTGTTTGATCACGAGGTACTTGCCTTCAAAATCGAGGAGTCCTTCATTCTTGAGCTTGTTGAGGGTTGCAGTGACTGTCTCCCTCGTGGATGCTATAAGGTCTGCGAAATCTTTGTGGGTTAGTTTGATTTTCAATAGATATCCGCCGTCACGGGGTACAGCGAAATCGTCGAGAAGGTTGAGGAATGTCTTAGCAAGCCTCTGTTCAACCGTCCGGTAAAGAAGGTCGAGAAGCTTGTTTTCTATCTTCCACCGTCTGAGACCGATTATCTTGGTCATCTTGATGACAAGTCCTGGTATCATGTGAACAAGTCGCTCAAAATCTTCCTTCGTCATCGTACAGATAAGCCCGTCCTCTACAACTATGGCAGACTCATCTCTCTCTTGGGGGTTCAAAACTCCGATTTCTCCAAACAGAGAGACCCCGGAAAAAATGTCTAAGATTATCTCATTGCCGTGCGGGGTCAGCTTTGTGATTTTTACGACACCCTTTTTGAGCATGTAGAATTTTTTGTCTGTCGCTCCCTGAAAATATAACACCTCGCCTTTCTTTACAGGCCGCATTGCAGCAAGTTTATCGATCAGTTCATACTGTTCATCGCTGAGGTGACTAAAAATGTCAAGGTTCTTAAGATACCAAAGCTTCGTCCGTTCCTGCGGCATGTTCCACCTCTTATTCTCCGATCAATTTGATAAGTGGCCTTAAGCTTAATATAATTTATTATCTGAGGATTTGAATGTAATGTCCATTACAGTAAAGAGCTCGCGAACAAAATAGAATATCATCAAAATACTCTATTCCCCTGTCTTTAGAATGGGATGAGGGAGTGCAAATGGGTACGCCAAATATTACGGCAGAAGAGAAAAGACTGGCGGATAATGCCGAGCATAAAGTCTTCTGGAAGAAATGGGGTCCCTACCTGAGCGAGCGGCAGTGGGGGACTGTCAGGGAAGATTACAGTGCCGATGGCGAGGCATGGAATTACTTCCCTCATGACCATGCGCGCTCGCGCGTCTACAGATGGGGAGAAGACGGTCTGGGAGGGATATCCGACATCAACCAGGACCTCTGTTTTGCATTTGCCCTCTGGAACGGGAAGGACGATATTTTAAAGGAAAGACTTTTCGGATTGAATAACCGCGAGGGCAATCACGGAGAGGATGTCAAAGAGCTTTATTATTATCTTGATAATACCCCTACCCACTCTTACATGAAATTCCTTTATAAGTATCCTCAAGGCAGGTTTCCTTACAGAGACCTGATCGAGACCAACGGCAAAAGATCGAGGTTGGAGCCGGAATTTGAATTGCTCGACACTGGGATATTCGATGGGAACAAATATTTCGATATGACGGTAGAATACGCCAAGGCAGATCCAGAGGATATCGTTATCAAAGCAGAGATCGTCAATCGCGCCGAAGAAGCCGCTGAGATAATCCTTCTCCCGACCTTATGGTTCAGAAACACCTGGGCTTACGGAAAGATCAAGACAAGACCCGACATAAGATTGTCCGATAAAGGCAAAGACGGGGAATGGAATTCTTTGGTGGCAGTTCATGAGCGGCTGGGTACTTATCACCTTTGTTTCGAAACAGGCGAAATGGTCCTTTTTACGGAAAACGAGACGAACAGGGAAAGATTATTTGGCGTCCCAAATTCTTCCCGCTTTGTCAAGGACGCCTTTCACAGCGCCGTCATCAATAAGAGCTACGCATCATTCGATAAAAAAAGAAACGGCACCAAGAGCGCGATAGCATACCGCTTCGTCATCCCCGGTGGAGAAGCAAGGGAGGTGAGGCTGCGGCTTTCATCCAAAAAAATGGAGGGCAGTCCCTTCGGCTCGGAATACGATAACGTGATCAGAAAAAGGATCGCCGAGTCGGATGAATTCTATGCCCTGTTCGTTCCGACAGACCCGGTAAGCGACGTTATCCGGGTCCAGAGACAGGCGTTTGCCGGGCTGCTTTGGAACAAGCAGTATTACAACTACGAAATCGAGACGTGGCTGAACGGCGACACCGGTCAGCCGCCCCCGCCGGACGCCCGGAAACAAGGTCGCAACAATGAGTGGCCCTATCTCTTCAACAGGGACGTCATCTCAATGCCGGACAAGTGGGAATATCCATGGTATGCCAGCTGGGACCTGTCTTTTCACTGCATCCCTCTTGCAGTAATCGACCCTGATTTTGCCAAAAAACAGCTCATACTTTTTTTGAGGGAATGGTACATGCACCCAAACGGCCAGATACCTGCCTATGAGTGGAACTTCAGCGACGTGAATCCGCCCGTCCACGCGTGGGCTGCACTGAAGGTATATTACCTGGAGAAGGATCGCATGGGCGAAGGAGATATTGATTTCCTGAAGAGAGTTTTCCACAAGCTGCTGCTCAATTTCACCTGGTGGGTCAACAGGAAGGATGTTCACGGCAACAATATCTTCCAGGGTGGATTTCTGGGCCTGGACAATATAGGTGTGTTCGACAGGTCCAGACCTCTCCCGACAGGCGGCCACCTCGGTCAGGTCGACGGTACCAGCTGGATGGCCATGTATTCTCTGAACCTGATGGCGATGGCGATAGAGATCGCCCTGAAAGACCCCTCGTTTGAAGATGTTGCATCGAAGTTCCTTGAACATTTCGTCCATATCGCCGAGTCTCTCAATCTATTCGACGAACATCATAACGCAAGTCTTTGGGACGATGAGGACGGTTTTTTCTATGATGCCCTTCACTGCCCGGACTGCAGGGTCATCTCAATGAAGGTGAGGTCACTTGTAGGCTTGACCGCACTCTTCGCCGTCTCGGTAATCGACAGGGATGTCCTCGACAGGCTGAAGGGGTTCAGAAAGAGGATGATGTGGTTCATCAACAACCGTAAGGACCTCAACAAATTTCTCGCCATAGAAGAACGGCAAAACGGCAAAGACATGCTTTTTGCCCAGATACACCGGGACCGGCTGGGGAAAATATTGCGGAGGATACTGGACGAAAAAGAGTTCCTCTCACCGGGAGGCATCCGTTCGATTTCGAGATATCACAAAGACAATCCATTTGTTTTCGATTACAACGGGACCCGGTTCGGGGTCGACTACGAGCCGGGTGAGGCACGAAGCGACCTCTTCGGCGGAAATTCCAACTGGCGGGGCCCGATATGGGTGCCGATGAACTACCTCCTCGTAGAATCCCTGAAATCATATCATCGCTTTTATGGAGATTCTTTAAAGGTTGAATGTCCGACAGGGTCAGGGAATATGGTGAACCTCTGGGACGTTGCGAAGGAGATTGCAAGGAGAGTGACAGGCATATTCATCAAAGGCGAAAGCGGAAGGAGACCGGTGCATGGCGAAGAAGAGCAATACAGTCTCGATCCGGCATGTGAAGACCTGGTTCTTTTTTATGAATATTTTCATGGAGATAGCGGAAAAGGTCTTGGGGCAAGTCACCAGACCGGATGGACGGGACTCGTGGCCGAAATGATCCGGTGGTGCTGGTGCGATTGAGATTATTTGAAAGTGAATCCAGAAAGAACGGAGGATAATAGCTAATGGCAGACAATGAAAAGAAACTGCAATTATCACTGCTGATCATCCGGCTGACTGTTTTCCTGGTCATGTTCACGTGGACAATTGACAAATTCATTAATCCCGAACATGCGGCAAAAGTCTATGCAAATTTCTATTACATCCCTGATCTGGGAAGTTCTGTAATGTACACACTTGGAACACTGGAACTTATCATATTACTGCTGTTTGTGGTGGGCTACAAAAAGAAGTACACATATGGCGCGATACTTGTTTTTCATGCCGTCTCCACCCTGTCTTCGTTCAAGCAGTACCTTTCACCTTTTGAGGGAGCAAATCTGTTGTTTTTGCCGCATGGCCGATGCTGGCAGCCTGTATTACGCTATTCCTGCTGCGTAATCGGGACATGAGGTATACTCTAGGCTGATTATTAGAAAAGACATCAAATCCGACCGACCCCGGGCGCAGTTCTTGTAAACATTCGGCTGGGCCGCTAGGCTGCCGGCTCGCGCTCTGGCGCAAACCCTGACTCCGGTTTAATGTCTCCCGATACCGCCTGGATTAAGGCAACTGCATTTTCCATTTGGAGGACTATTTAGTGCGTGAGTTCAAAAATCAATATCGACCTGGAGCGAATCAAGGAACTTATTAAAGGAAGTGAATACCTCCATAATACCGAGAGCTTCAATTATCTCTGAATCCGACGCGCCGGCGTTTTTCAATGCCTCAAAATCGGCGTCGGGAATTTTCACTGGATCCACGTTCGCCTTTCTCACAAACGCTATGAGTTGTTTTTCTTTCTCGCTGAAATCGGCCTTTTCGATATTCTCTTCAATCAGCCTGATCTCTTCGTCGGAAACCCCGACGGATTTCAGTGCGCCCCGATGGGCGGCTACACAGTATTTACAGGCGTTGTCCTTGGATACCAGAACCGCGATGGTCTGCTTCACCTTGGCGCTCAGGCTTCCCTGCATCATGAGCCCCTTTACCTTATTCCAGTTGGCCTCAAGTAGTGCGGGGTGATGTGCATAGGTTTTAAACAAATTCGGTACGAAACCGAACGCAGTCTGAATTTCACCGAGTATTGTCTCCGTTTCCTGTGACACTTCCTGTAGCGGCTTGATCCTTGACATAATTTTTCTCCTTTCATGTGGGCAGTCATGCTCTCCCCGTATCGAAGAGAGGTGCGAGAAGGCACGCCGAAACTCCTTTAGAGCAACGACTCCGCCTAGCCTACTTTCATCATAGCAACAAATTCAAGGTCTTATCCATCATGACCTAAACCTCTCGTGCATACCGACCGGTCGTTTTGTTATGGAAACAAAAAAGCAACTTTATATTCTCAAATCAATCAGTGCTTTTAAAGACGTCAGACACTCTCTCAACATTCTTTCATTCTTTTTGAGGCGGGCAAGCATGATGC
>JBECKU010000377.1:0-1860 GCA_040235385.1 Candidatus Sulfobium sp.
ACAAGCTTCGACCGCCGAATAGAAAATCCGCTCCTTGAACAAGCGACGCATCGCGCGCGATCAGATCGCGTGGGAAACGACGTAGGACTCAGTTATCACCGTCTCTCACTTGCCGTAAAGCGATTTACTGTATACATATACAGGCTCATCGCTTCTCACGTGCCTTACAAGAACCCCGACGATAACCGCCAACGAATCTCTTCCCGCAAATACTATAAGGCGCACAAGGAGGAGTACCTCGTCAGAAATCTTGCCAAGAAGAAGGCCATCCGCGAGTGGATCCAGGCACAGAAGAACCGTCCTTGTATGGATTGCGGAAAGGAGTATCCACACTACGTAATGGACTTCGACCATCGACCGGACGAAGAGAAGCTTTACGAACCCACACGGCTGTATGTGTTACAGAGCTGGCGGAAAGCGCTGACTGAACTCGCAAAGTGCGATGTGGTTTGCGCGAACTGCCACCGCGAACGTACCTTCGGCGGCCAGCGGGAGGATCCGGATTGAGAAGCCGGGAAAGAAAAAGCCCAGGCACTGCCTGGGCTTTTCTGATGGCTCCGCCTGCTGGGCTCGAACCAGCGACATGCTGATTAACAGTCAGCTGCTCTACCAACTGAGCTAAGGCGGAAGAGGGATCGTTCGATCTGGCCGAACGTCGCGTCCGGGGTCTGCCGAACGGCCGCCGCGACCGGGGTCGAGGCAGGGGGCGTAGTTTACTGCCAGACCTTCCAAATTCAAGCAACTCCGCGGCCACGTTGGGGCTGCGTCCCAGGCGCCATCGGCGGTGTGACCCGGCTCGCGAATTCGTCCGGATGCCCCTGAATGGTGCGCGGTTGAGGCACCGTTCTCAGATATCCACCCCGCGCTCTCTAAAATCCGCATCGAATCTGCACCAACTATGGAGAGATTATGAAGATTCGATTCGTGACGGCAGCGCTGGCCCTGGCGCTCTTCGGCGCGTCCGCCCAGGCTGACGACAACACCGGTTTCTATCTCGGCAGCGGCGCCGGGGTCTACTACGTGAACATGGACGGTGTCGATCTCGACAAGGCCGCGCCTGACTGGCGTCTGTTCGGCGGCTACAAGCTGAACAAGTACATCGCCTTCGAAGGTGGCTACACGCACCTCTTCGAGATTTCCGAGGACATTCTCGGCGTGGACATCAAGATGGACGGCGACGCGTTCGACCTGATGGTCCGGCCGACGCTGCCCATCGGCGACCGCTTCGAGGCGTTCGCGATCCTCGGCTACTCCTGGTACGACTGGAACCTGAAGGCCAGCTATCAGGGTCAGACCGCAGACGACAGCGCCAACGATGACGACTTCATCTATGGCGTCGGTGCCGCCTTCCGCTTTGCCGACCGCTGGTCGCTGCGCGGCGAGTGGACCATGGTCGATGTCAGCGACGCTGACTTCGGCTCGGTGACAGCCTCGGTGAGCTACAGCTTCCGCTAAGCTTCGCCCTGCCAAGCGAGAACGATGCCCGGCGATGCCGGGCATTTTTTTGCCTGCGGATCACGCGGCGGTGAGCGAGCTGGCGTCGGCGGCTCTCCTCTCCGCGACCTCGTCGAAAGCCTCGTCGTAGTCGGCGCGCAGCGTACCGAACCAGCGGTCCCACCAGAGAAAATAGAGCCCGTAGTTCCCCTGCGCGTGGCGATGGTGCTGGTTGTGGCTCGCCGAGGTGTTGATCCACCGGCCGATAGGGTGACGCTGAAAGCCTTTCGGGTAGAGCTCCCAGCCGAGGTGCCCGTAGACGTTGTCGAGGGTCATGATCAGCACGAACAGCAGAATCACCCCTGGATGCACCGGGATGAGGAAGGCGATCAGCACGATCACGCCCGCCTCCACCACGGCCTCCAG
>JBECKU010000247.1:0-3779 GCA_040235385.1 Candidatus Sulfobium sp.
AGAGTGTGCTGGATATCGGCTGCGGCTGGGGAAGTTTTGCAAAGTATGCCGCAGAGAGATATGGCGCAAAAGTCGTTGGTATCACTGTCTCACGGGAGCAGGCGGATTTGGGACGCCGAATGTGCGAAGGGCTGCCTGTAGAAGTCAGACTTCAGGATTACAGGGATGTCAATGAAAAATTTGACCATATTGTATCAGTAGGTATGTTTGAACACGTCGGCTATAAAAATTACATGACGTATATGAAAACCGTTCAGAGATGCTTGAAAGAGGACGGCCTTTTCTTGCTTCATACCATAGGATCCAATGAATCCGGTACCTCCGTGGAGCCATGGACCAGCAAGTACATCTTCCCCAATTCAATGATCCCCTCGATGAAGCAAATCAGCGGCTCGGTCGAGAGATTGTTCGTGATCGAAGACTGGCATAATTTCGGCTATTACTACGATGCAACTCTCACGTCCTGGTTCAATAACTTTAACAGCAACTGGGACAAATTGAAGAATGCCTATGATGAAAAATTTTATCGAATGTGGAGATATTATCTACTGAGTTGTGCGGGGGTCTTCCGTTCCCGGAACCTGCAGGTCTGGCAGATACTTCTGTCCAAAAAAGGAGTGCCCGGCGGATATCAGCCGATCCGCTAAAATGAGAGATAAGTAAACAGGGCCACCGAGACACAGAGAAAGTCCTGTTTTAAATCAGACCAAAATGCAAAAAAGCCAATTCTTCATCCTTCATTTTGCATTCTGAATTCTTAAGTCTCCTTTGAGCCTTCGTGTCTCTGTGGTGATAGATATTTTCGTAACGGGCCGTCAATTAACCGTGACACCCCGGCGGGCTGAGGAGATGATATCGTCCAGGACGGCAATCCCTTCTTTAACATACGGGTCGTCGCTAACTTTCGAAATCCACAATTTATTTTCTTCGGCTTCAGATAACTTCTTATCTCCGTTTTTCCGCCGACCATGAAAAGTGTCCGTTTCTTCTTCGCTCCCGGAATTCAATCCCTTCCTCTCTTTTCTTGCATCTTCAATATTGAGGGGTTTGCGTGTTTTCTCCTGCAGTTCGGCGGATTTTTCGATCTTACGCTCCATCTCGACAAAATTTTTGTCTTTTGATATCCTCTTGCTGCTTTTCGATCTGAGATCACCCATGTCCGTTTGAAGCATGGTCCATTTAGTATAGGGAGCCGCCTCGATCCTGTCCCAGGGCAGTGCGAAGTCCAGGTGCTGCTCTCCGCTCTTGAGGTTTTTCCATCGGTCCGGAAGCACGATATCCGGATGCACGCCCTTATATTGCGTTGATTCTCCGCTGATGCGGTAAAACTTCTGGATCGTCACCCTCAGTGCGCCGAGCGTCCTGTAGTTATCCATATCCTTAAAGGGTATCCGTTCATCAAGGGAAATGATCGATTGTACCGTGCCTTTGCCGTGAGTATGCTCTCCTCCCATTATGATCGCCCTGCCGTAATCCTGGAGCGCACCTGCGAATATCTCGGAGGCGGAAGCGCTAATCTTGTTAACGAGCACGATGACAGGCCCTTTATAGCTGATGCCGGGGTCGGTGTCGGACAGGACCGCGATTTTCCCGCTGCTGTCCTTCACCTGAACGACAGGACCGCTCTCGATAAAAAGTCCTGCGATATTTACTGCATCGGTTAGGGCTCCGCCGCCGTTGTTTCTCAGATCCACGACAAGGCCGCTGATACCAGCAGAGGACAGTTTCTCGATCTCTTTTCTGACATCGTCCGTGCAATTGCGTCCCGTACCACCGTGGAAGCGGGACTCGAAGTCCCTGTAGAAGGAGGGAATTTTGATATAACCGAAGGTCTCTCCTGTTTTTTTGTCCTTTATTATCGCACCCTTCGCAAAGGTGTCCTTGAGCTGAACAACATCTCTTACGATAGGGATGACCAGTCTTGTCCCGTCGGGTTTCTTCACAGTGAGTCTGACCTCGGTCCCTTTCTTGCCGCGTATGAGTTTGACGGCATCGCGCACTCTCATTCCGGTGAGGTCGACCGGATCATTATTGCCTTCAGCGACCTTGATTATAAGGTCTTCTGAATGCAGTTGTCCCTGGCGGTTCGCGGGTCCGCCCGGCAGAACGTCTACGACTTTTATGAAACCGTCCTTTTCCGACAGCGTCGCGCCGATGCCCTCAAGGGAGCCCCTCATGTGGATATCGAAGTCTTCTTTGTCGGTAGGGGGCATATAATCCGTATGCGGATCGAAGGCCCTGGCAACAGAACTGAAAAACATATTATAGTATTCCCTATCCTTTTCGTTTTCCATTCTGGCAAAGATGGTTTCGTAATTTTTTAATATTTTTTCCCTGACTTCCTTCAGGAGCGCCTCGCGGGATGGTTTTGTCTTCTCTTTCCGGACATCCTTCCCCTCCGAGGGAGGATTTTCCTCGGCGGGTTCTTTTTCTTCCGCAAGGTTCAGGTATTCATGAATAGCCTGATATTTCAGGACCTTCCTCCACCTGTCCCTCAATTCCTGGAGATTTGTGCAGTAATCCAATTTTTCGGGGTCTGTCTCGATGTATTCCTCCCTTGAAAAGTCGAAGTCCCCGGATAGAATATCCTTGACCATTATATGGACCTGTGAAGCTCGCTTTGCGAAGATATTCTCTCCTTCGACCGGGAGTTCCAACTTTCCCGTCTTTAACTCGTCGTCGATGCGGTCAATATACTTCCTGAGTTTTTGAATATCCTCTTTAAGAAGGAAGCGCTTCTGGACATCCAACTGCTTGAGGAAGAGGCCGAAGGCGTCTTCAGAGAGGTTGTCGTCGATCTTCTTGTGGCTGAAGTGCTGGGCCGTGAGATGCTGATTAAGCATATATCCCAGAAGCCGCGCCCGGTTGGATTCATAATCGCCGAGGTCCTGAAACGCCTGGGCCGGCCCAAAGCCGACAAAGAGAGAAAGAAGCAGTGCCGGTATGAGGAACCGCCTTGCAAGGAGAGATTTGGTTTGAAACATCTTCATGACTCCTTCCCGGTTCAGAAATATATGAAACCAGGATGCAAAAAAAAGCTGGTTCAAATATATTACCCTTTTTTCTCCGGGATGCGCAAAACAGGACATATTATTACAGTGGCAAATAAATAGGCGAAACTTTCAAGCGACTGTCATTCCGGCTCGTCCGGTCTCCTCAGCGACTCGTTCGCCCCGGCGAATCCGCCGAGGAGGACCGGGGCGAGAATCTTCCTTTCCGGAAGGATTCCCGACGCGCTTCACTTGCGGGAATGACGAGTTGGGACTTACTTGCGACTTTGACGTGACCGTGGCGGCACTCCCGATAAAGTTGACTATTCTTCCCGGTTTTGGCTATAGTGAGGAAAATTGTAAGTAAACACTAACAATGGCTAAAGATACGAGAGACAGGATATTGGATGCGGGGCTGCGACTCTTTTCCAAAAAAGGATATCTTGGTGCGACCACCAAGGAGATCGCGGCAAAGGCCGGTGTGGCCGAACTGACCCTTTTCCGGCACTTCTCGTCCAAACAAAAACTCTTTGAGGAGATAATTCGCCGCTATAGTTTCCTGCCCGCACTGAAGGGACTGCTCCCGCAGTTGAAAGAAATGGACTACGCCGAAGCCCTTCATGAGATCGCCGGGAAGTTTCTTGAAAGACTGTCCGAAAGGCGCGATCTCGTCCGGATCATGAATTCGGAAATATATCGTTATCCCTTAAAGGTAAGAGAGATATATCACAATTTTATCGATGAGGTATTCAGGACCCTTGCGGCGTATTTCAGGGAACTTCAGGAAAA
>JBECKU010000334.1:0-9177 GCA_040235385.1 Candidatus Sulfobium sp.
CTTCGATTCCTGATACCCATACCGGAGCGCCGCTCCTCAGGCCCTTTACATTTGGGATCTCTATTTTCAGGTGAAATTTCGGCGAGAATATTTCTTCTATGCCCCCGGCGAAAAATACGGTCAGAAACATTGTCAACAGCGCCACGGTTATCACCAGTCCGGACTTAAGTTTTGACCAGAGAAGTTTTTTCTTCATTTCGAACATATTCTTTTCTCCTCTTTCTTCTATCCTGAGCTTTTACATGTATCTATAAAATTCAGTTCTTTTATAAAATGCTGAATTTCGGGAATATCCGTATCCAGTAGCTGTTGCCTGTTCCCATCGAACAATATTTTTCCGCCGTATAAAAATATGAACCTCTTTGCCACGGAGATGGCGTCGTACACTTTATGCGTAACGATGATGAACCCCTGCTTGTTCCCGGAGAGCTCGAGTATGAGTTTGCAGATATTCTCGGCATTTACCGGGTCGAGTCCGCTCGTCGGTTCGTCATAGAGGAACATCTGCGGGTTGCATGCTGCGAGCGACCTGGCGATGGAGACCCTTCTGTGCATCCCTCCGCTTAATTCTTCGGGCATAAGCTCCTTTGCATGAGCGACGCCTACGGTGCGGAGGAGGTCCATTACCCTCTGGTCGATCTCCTCCTCGGACAGATCGGAGTATTCCCGCATGCAGAATGCCACGTTTTCCTTGACGCTGAGCGAGTCAAAAAGCGCCCCTTCCTGGAAAACGATACTGAATTTCCTTCTTATGCCCCTCATGGCAGATTCCCTTTTGCTTGTGATTTCTTCTCCGTCGATGATTATCCTGCCGGAATCCGGGCGCAATAGCCCGAGGATCAATTTGAGGATCGTTGACTTTCCTTCGCCGCTTCCCCCCAGAACGGCAACACGCTCTGTCTGCCCTATGGAGAGGTTGAGGTCCTCGAATACCCGGTGCGGGCCGAAGGAGAGGCTGACAGTATCGAAAACAATCATACGGAAAACCCCAGAATATAAAGCAAAACCCTGGTAAGGACGAAATCCGCGATGATGATCATGATGATCGATGCGACAACCGCATTGGTTGTGGTACTTCTCAGTCCGATCGACCCTCCTTTTGTCGACAATCCCATGTAACAACTAATGCAGGCGATCAGATAACCGAATATAAAGGGTTTGAACGCGCCGGCGAAAACATTCTCAAAAATCAGGACATCACGTATGGAGCTCCAATAGACTGTACCGCTCTGGTGGCTTACAAAAACCGCGATGTAATAACCGCCGAGGAGAGAGACGGCGGTGCCGATGATCGTCAGGGCCGGAAGCATGATTATGGAGCTGAGAATCCGGGGGGTCACCAGCTTTTTGATCGGGTCCACACCGAAGACCCGCAAGGTATCTACCTGGTGGCCCAGGATCATTGAGCCGAGTTCGGAAGACATCCCTGCGCCTACCCTGCCGGTGAAAACGAGAGCGGTGGTGACCGGGCCTATTTCACGGATGATCGAGATGCCGACTACCTTCCCGGTATACATCTTGAGACCGAGCCTCGAAAGTTCGGCCGACAACTGCAGGGAGAGGGCCATCCCCACAAACAATGATACAAGCAGGATGATGAAAAAGGAGCCAGCGCCGGCATAATCCATCTGTTCGACCGCATCCTTGATATAAAAAGGTCTTCTCACGATGCCGAGGAGCCCGCGAAAGGAGAGAATATAAAAATCCTGGAGGTCGCTTATGATCGCCTTGAGGTCCACTACCTACTATTTTGCATAAAGACCGCAGGCCTGTCTATCTATGTCTAATGAAAATCGGGTCCCCTGATTCCTGCGCAACGGTCTTTTTCTTCCCGTCCAGAAAAAAGTACATTCTTGCACAAATGCGGGTTTCTGTGGTAATCTTTTAGCCTTAAAGCACTCTGCATATGCAGAGGCATCAAATTCACACGCCGGCTACAGTCATGTTCCATGGTCCCTTTACAGGGTGGACAGGACGGGCGGAGGAACAAACCAGGGAGGATGAAAAATGGTTGCTACAATGAAGGAATTACTCGAAGCAGGGGTACATTTCGGCCATCAGGTGAAACGTTGGAACCCGAAGATGAAGAGGTATATTTTCGGGGAAAGGAACGGTATATACATAATCGATCTCCAGAAGACGCTGAAAGGTCTGGAGGAAGCATACAACTTTGTAAGGGAAGCCGCTGCTGCGGGTGCCGGGGTGCTCTTCGTCGGCACGAAGAAACAGGCCCAGGATGCGATCTCTGAAGAAGCAAACCGCTCCAATGTGTTCTATGTGAACCAGCGCTGGCTGGGTGGTATGCTTACAAACTTCCTGACGGTCAAAAAGAGCATAGAGAGATTGAAAAAGATAGAGACCATGAAGGAGGACGGAACGCTCGGTCTTCTCCCCAAGAGAGAGGCGTCTTCACTCGAGAAGGAGAGGGCGAAGCTTGACAAGAACCTCTCGGGCATCAAGGAGATGAAAAATCTCCCGGGCGTAGTCTTCGTAATCGACCCGAAGAAGGAGAGGATCGGTATCGCTGAGGCGAGAAAATTATCTATTCCCATTGTTGCAGTGGTCGATACTAACTGTGATCCAGACGAAGTGGACTATGTTATCCCCGGCAACGATGACGCTATCAGGGCCATCAAGCTTCTCACTTCCAAGATGGCCAATGCA
The DNA here is from genome assembly GCA_040235385.1 of Candidatus Sulfobium sp. GTDB lineage: Bacteria > Nitrospirota > Thermodesulfovibrionia > Thermodesulfovibrionales > UBA6898 > JBECKU01. Next base: position 2,665 of record JBECKU010000334.1, read on the forward strand.
GTGATCGAAGGCCGTGATGTCCTCGAGAAAGAGGCCAGGGAAGAAGAGGAAAAAGCCAAAATCGAAGAGAAGGTCGAGACGGAAGAAGTGCAGGAGGTAAAGGAATAATGGCGGTTATTTCGGCTGAAACAGTAAAAAATCTAAGAGAAAAGACCGGGGCGGGGATGATGGAGTGCAAGAAGGCTCTTGTAGAGAGCGCCGGAGATCTCGAAAAGGCTGTCGATGTCCTCAGACAGAAGGGCCTGGCAAGCGCAGCAAAGAAGGCCGGCCGCTCGGCATCCGAAGGGATGATCGGCTCCTATATTCATATGGACAAGATCGGCGTTCTTGTCGAGGTTAACTGCGAGACCGACTTTGTAGCGAGAACCGACGATTTCAGGGAGCTCGTGAAGGATATTGCCATGCATATCGCTGCCGCCAATCCGGGCTATCTCAATAGAGAGGACATTCCCGCAGATGTGATAGAGCGGGAGAAGGAGATATACAGGGGGCAGGTGGAGAACAAACCGCCCCAGGTCGTGGAAAAAATCATCGAAGGAAAGCTTGAGAAATTTTATTCCGATACGTGCCTGCTGGATCAGGTATTTGTGAAGGACACGGAACAGAAGAAAAAGATCAGCGGTCTGATCACTGAAAAGGTCGCCAAACTCGGTGAAAATATTCTCATAAGGAGGTTTGTGAGATATCAACTCGGGGAGAACCAGCCTTCCGAGGGGAAGAGCTGCTGATATAATGTCCCTCAAGTTTAAAAGGGTACTCCTGAAGGTGAGCGGCGAAGCCCTTATGGGGGACAGGCAGTACGGCATCGATGCCGCTACCGTTGATTTTCTGGCGAATGAGATCAAGGGCATCGTTCCCATCGGCGTCGAACTCTCCATAGTGATCGGGGGAGGTAACATCTTCAGGGGTGTCCAGGCCAGCCTGGAGGGAATGGAAAGGGCATCGGCCGATTACATGGGCATGCTTGCCACGGTAATAAATGCGCTTGCGGTCCAGAATGCACTCGAAAAATACGGTATCCCCACCCGGGTCCAGTCCGCGATCGAGATGAGGGAACTCGCGGAGCCTTATATAAGAAGGAAGGCGATCCGGCATCTCGAAAAGGGAAGGATCGTCATTTTTGCTGCCGGGACGGGGAACCCCTATTTCACTACGGACACCGCCGCGGCGCTGAGGGCCATGGAGATAGGGGCGGACGTGATCATCAAGGGGACGAAAGTTGAAGGGGTGTATTCTTCAGATCCCGTAAAGGACCCAAAGGCAAAGAAATTTACCCGCCTTACCTATATGGAAGTACTTAAGAAGGGCCTCCGCGTCATGGATTCTACAGCGGTGACATTATGTATGGACAATGACCTTCCTATTGTGGTATTTAATCTTAGAGGGAAAGGGAACATAAAAAAAGTAATCGAGGGAAAGTCCATAGGGACCATAGTCAGGGGGAACAATGCAACAGGAGATAAGAAAAAAAACAAGTGAGAGAATGACCGGAGCCGTGGATTCTCTCAAGAAGGATTTCTCATCGATCAGGACAGGGAGGGCGTCGCTTGGACTGCTTGATGGAATTATGGTGGATTATTATGGGACCTCGACCCCTCTTCAGCAGCTTGCAAGCCTGAGCATTCCCGAGAGCAGACAGATCGCGATCCAGCCCTGGGAGCAGCGGATCATTCCTGAAATCGAGAAGGCGATCATGAAGTCGGACCTTGGACTCACCCCGATGAATGACGGCAAGATCATACGGATCAATATCCCTGTTCTTACCGAAGAAAGAAGAAAGCAGCTCGTCAAGATTGTCCGGAAGAGAGCTGAAGAGGCGAAGATCGCTGTGCGGAATATCCGGAGGGACGCGAACGACGATTTGAAGAAACTTGAAAAAGAGAAACATCTGAGCGAAGACGAGGTAAAAAAGGAACAGGAAGAGGTCCAGAAGATTACCGATTCGTTCATTCATAAAGTAGATGAGGTCCTTGAGCACAAAGAAAAAGAAATTATGGAGGTCTGACCGTGAACAGCAATTTCGTAGTAAAAGTGGAAGACGCAAAGCTCCCGGACGTTCAGAAGGCTTTAAAAGAGGCAGGAATCAAGGTAAGAAGTATTATAGAAGTTTATAAAGAAGACGTCGGCGGGGAACAGAAAAAAGAAGAAGGGAAATAATGGCCGAAAAAAAGAAAAAACCGACAGGGAAGACCGGTACCGCAGCTTCTAAAAAGAAATCCTCTTCGGGAAAGAAACCGGCCTTAAAAAGCGCGAAGATTTCAAAGCCTGCTAAATCGGGCAGGAAGGCTGCAGCAACGAAACCGACACCGGTTAAAAGGGCCCTGAAAAAGACCGTGGCTGAGAAAAACAAGCTTCAGGAGTTGAGAAGATCCCTGTTGAAAAGGAGAGAAGCCATTGTCAGGGAAGCCAAGGAAGAGATATCGAAATATATGAGCGGAGAAAACCGCCAGCTCGTGGACACCGCACTGGACGACGGAGACTGGGCCGTCGTGGATATCTCCGAGGATATAAACCTGAGGAGGCTCAGCGCCCACAGGAAATCGCTTTTCGATATAGACGAGACACTGAGAAAAATAGACGAGGGGACTTACGGCATATGCGAAGAATGCGGTGAGCCGATAAGCGAGAAAAGACTGCAGGTCATGCCTACCGCAACGCTGTGCATCAGCTGCAAGGGGAAAAAGGAACAGATCGAGGCCATAGAGAGCGAGGAATAACCCGCGTCCATCTTACTTTATGCACAAATGATCAAAAATCAAGGGTGATCGACCTGGCTGATATTTCTGCCGTAGACTTCCGCAAGTATTCTGTCCGCTCCTTTTGAGAGAAGGTCTTCGGCCAACCCGGTGCCCAGAGCCTCGGCATTTCCCGCGGTCCCTTCCGCATGGGCCCTGATTATCCTGTCGCCGGAAATACTTCCCACCAACCCGTCGATCATAATTCTCCCTTCAGACATCACGGCATGAGCGGCGATCGGCACCTGGCATCCCCCTTCGAGCTTCTTCAGGCAGGCCCGCTCCGCCTTCACGCACGTGGATGTTTCCTCGTGGTTGAGGGGATAGATAAGGTCACCGATAAATTTGTCTCCGGTCCTGCACTCGATACCGATCGCCCCCTGCCCGATAGCGGGAAGGCTGGTCTCGGTCGGCAGGATCTCGGCTATACGGCTGGACCATCCCAGTCGTTTTACCCCTGCGGCGGCGAGAATGATCGAATCGAACTGTCCCTCATCGAGTTTCCTGATCCTCGTATCCAGGTTTCCCCGGAGTTGTATGATCTTCAGGTCGGGCCGGATATGGAGGAGCTGACACGATCTTCTCAGGCTGCTCGTTCCGACGGATGCGCCTTCCGGCAGGGACTTGAAATCCGGAATTTTGAATTTGGTCCCCCGCATCGCTGAAAGAAGCGCGTCCCTGGGGTCTTCTCTCATGCATATTACGGCCAGGTGAAGGCCTTCCGGGAATTCAGTAGGGACGTCTTTCATGCTGTGGACGGCGAGGTCGGCGTCCCCGGAGAGGAGCGCTTCTTCGATCTCCTTTACAAAGAGTCCTTTGCCTCCGACCTGGGCCAGCGGGACGTCCAGGATCTTATCTCCGGTAGTCTTGATCTTGTTCAGTTCAACCTCAAGACCCGGATTCATTTTCTGAAGTTCGGACTTCACCCACTCGGCCTGCCACAAAGCGAGCTTGCTGCCGCGTGTTCCGATAATGACTTTTTTCATTTATGTGCGCCGCCTCCAATCACCGGTCGGTATCCCCGGCGGATTTCTTAATATTCTTCATCGTCTCCGTTCAGCCCATAAAGTTTTTTTATCATGGCGATCAGTTCATCCCTGTCCTCGGAATCCTCCTTGAGGGCGACGGTGGGGGGATGGATCAGTTTATTGGTGATGGAAGCCGCGAGATAAGCGACTGCTTTCAGCTTGTCCTCATCGAGGTCGGGGAATCTTTTTCTGAATTTTTCGAGTTCTTCAGCCTTGATCTCCTCGGCCCTTTGCCGCAGCGCTACGATTGTAGGGACGGAATTAAGCGAGGTCATCCAGCGTATAAATTTTTCCACTTCCTCGTCGATTATCTTCTCGGCCTTTTCCGCTTCTTTTTTTCTCCCGTGGATATTCGTGTCTACAACTTCCTGCAGGTCGTCGACATCATACAGGTATACATTATCTATTTTATTGATCTCCGGGTCGATGTTTCTCGGGACGGAAATGTCGATGATAAAGACCGGCCTGTTTTTTCGCTCTTTCATAACCTTCTGCATCTGCTCCCTCAGCAGCACATAAGTAGGGGCGCCGGTTGAACAGATTATGATATCGGTGTGTACTAGCTCACTCAAAAAATCCTCGAATCTGACCGGATTTCCGCTGAATTCCCGGGCGAGTTCACAGCCGCGCTCGTACGTTCTGTTCACTACCGTCACATGTGTTACCCCGTTGTTGACAAGGTGACGGGCCGCAAGTTCGGCCATTTCCCCCGCGCCCAGAAGCATAAATGATTTTCCGGGAAGGTCCGTGAATATCTTCCTGGCGAGTTCGACGGCCGCAAAACTTATGGATACGGCGTTTTCGGCGATTTTTGTCTCGGTCCTCACCCTCTTTGCAGTGGAGATCGCCTTCTTCATGAGCTTGTTCAGGAGGACCCCGGTCGTCTTTTTGCCAAGGGCGAAATCGAAGGTGTCCTTGATCTGGCCGAGGATCTGAGGCTCGCCCACAACCATGGAGTCGAGACTCGATGCGACACGGAAAACATGCCGGACCGCGGAATCCGCATCCAGCAGGTAAAGCGACTTTTCGAAATCCTGCCTGCCCAATCCATGGAAGCCCGCGAGGAAATTCAGTATATGGTCGGAGGCCGAAGGCACGCTGCTGACACATGCATAGAGTTCGACCCTGTTGCATGTCGAGAGCACCGCGATTTCCTTTACTTCGGGTATCGTGCTCAGTACATGGATCCCTTCTTCGAGCTTGGGTCCGTTAAAGGCGAGTCTTTCCCTGATCTCTACACTGGCTGTTTTGTGGTTCAGTCCGACTACAAGAACTTTCATCAGAACGAATGCACACTCTTCATTATCAAGCTCACCCCAAAGAAAGTGAAAAGGACTACGCCGAATCCTATGATCGAAAGGATCGCGGCTCTCTTTCCCCTCCATCCCGCAATAAGCCGTACGTGCAGAACGAGCGCATAAATGAACCAGGTGATAAGAGACCAGACTTCTTTGGCGTCCCATCTCCAGTATGTACCCCATGCACTTTCGGCCCAGAGGGCTCCCGTGATAATCGCAAGGGTGAGGAGGGGGAACCCCAGAGTGATGAGTTTATAGTTTATTTCATCCAGTATCTGTAGACTCGGCAGCCGCTCGAACAGGCCGCCGAGATGTTTGGATTTGAGGTAATGCTCCTGTATCAGATACATGATCCCCATGACGAAAGCCATGGCGAAGGCCGCATCCCCGACGAAGGCGAGGACCGTATGGATCCCGAGCCAGTAGCTCCGCAATACCGGACTCAACGGTTCGATCTTGCGCGGCAGCATGGAGGACGAGAGCATGAGGACGAATACCACCGGCATGATGAACGAGCCGAGAAGCCCCAGCCTGTACCGGTATTCTATGAAGAAGAAGATGAGCACGATGCACCACGAGAAAAAAGACGATGCCTCGTGGAGGTTAGTGATAGGTATGTGACCGGAAATTACATATCTGGCAATGATATTTGCCGTATGGAAGGCAAACCCCGCGGCGGCAAGGCTGAACATGATGATCGAGGAGGTCCTGGTGCTTTTGAAAAGCTCCAGCACGCACACTATCGCCGAGGCGAAATAGAATGTCAGAGCGATCTCGAAGAGGATTACTTCCATCAGAAGCAACCAAGCTGGCAGTGTGTTATTTTTATTCCGAGTTCGTTCGCTGCTTCTCCGACTTCACTGTAGGGGACTTTTTGGTCTTCAGCGATCTTACGCGCGATAGCGCAGGGAAGTTTTCCTTCCACGGCTTCCTTGAGCATCTCCTCTTTCAGTTCTTTATTCATCGGGACCGCAGAAAGCCCGTTATGCACCGGTTTATTGCCTGTGGCAGAAACACTCTTTTGCTCGGATCAGGGGCTTTTCAAAATATAATACTACTATATCGGGACTCAAAAACACAATCCGAACTCCCGGTAGAGCGGGTGATTCCCGGGCCAAGAAAATGAAATCAGTATCCGTAGGGCGTGTCTGTGCCAGGCGTCCGGAAAAAAGCTTCCGACTCGTCGGCATACTGACTTTCAGGTATTGATACCCTGTTGGACCTCACGATAGGCCTGAATCTTCCACGGGCGTCGAGTGTCCCGATCTCTACGATCACATCCTTGCCGGAGAGCCTTGCATCCAGGAATTCGACCCCGATCCTCTTTCGGACCGGAGCGGCGATGAGAGCAAGGCCCCCGGGGCTGCCGAACTTTTCGCCGGTCACGTCGCAAACGCGTAAAATAGCAGCGCCCCGCTTCTCCGGGAAGTCCTCTTTCCGTATAGCCCAGCT
>JBECKU010000338.1:0-6652 GCA_040235385.1 Candidatus Sulfobium sp.
GATAGAATGTAAGTGTGCATATATTTATCCCCGTTGCAGTGAAGGATAATCTCGATGCACTGTTGAGTTAAAGAAATTCTTGATCAATATCTGCATTTTTGGGTTAAGAGAGGTAACTCCAGCTCTGAACGTAAGGAGAAATAAAGGCGCTATATCGGCTCGCTCCGCTTCATCCTTCAGGAATCTCTCTTGTTGCCTTTCGCAGTACAACAGGCGGTCCTGCCGTTGCCTCCTTCTCCGGCATGATTGCGGTCAGGGACGACTCTCCTTGCGGCCGCGAACCTTTTTCTGAAAAAATCCTCCGAGAGGCTGCTTACTGAAACTCCCTTCTTACTCCTGCTGGAATGGATGAATTTCCCGCCGCCGATGTAAATACCGACATGGGAGATGCGCCTTCCCCTGCGAGTGCGGAAAAAAACGAGGTCGCCTGCATTGAGTTCATTCAGGGAAACGGAAGATCCTTCCTCGGCCTGCATGTAAGAATCTCTCTTGAGATATACTCCGTTAATACGGAATACCGTATAGACAAAACCCGAGCAGTCCATCCCTTCAGCAGTTATTCCCCCCCATTTGTAAGCGGAAGCAAACAATTTCGCCGCAGAAAGGATGTTCTCCGGAGTAGCTTCTTTTCCGAAATTTTCATCTTCTATCCATCCGGCAGCGTAAGAAAGAAAACCCGTCGACCCATCGGGAAGGATGACTTCATAGCGCCCGTCCTTTTCTCTTCGAAGGGGAAGTCTCGTACCGGCAAATACGTCGATGAAAGACCCGTCTCTGAAGATAATCCTGGTCGATGTAGTCCTCACATTAATCACTGACTTATCCTCGAAAGGAGAATCCATGATCGGGAAAAAGACAACGGTTTTGCTGATCCAGCCCTTGTATCCCTTCTGCGAGGGAATATATCCGTAAGCCCAGTCCCCCGCCTCCCGGGTCACCTTGAAGACATCCCCGAGAAGCATTTCCGTCACTCGCTCCGATTTGCCGGAATTCTTTGCAAAGACTTCCGCACAGGGGACGTTGACAATCGCAGTTCTTTCCGGGCCGGAGCCTTCCCGCGAGGCGTTTCCGACGTTGGCCGAAAGACACGTGAGAGCAAGGACCAGCATTACACCCCTGAAAAATGGCTTCCCTTTCCTTATCATTGTGAACTCCTGCCCTCGCGGATCAAAAGAATATCGGCGATTTCCAATCCTTCGTCGAGAAGGGCGGAAGACGGGAATATTTTCAATCCCCCCTCAAAAGTCTTCCTCGCATTCTGAAAGTCGCCTATTTTGAGATAAAGCCTGCCGAGTCTGATATGAGCCAGTTCCACACCGGGATCGATAGAAATAGCGTTCCTGTACATTTCTTCGGCCCTATTATACTCCTTCATGTCTTCATAAATCTTTCCCAGCATAGCCATGGATCTGGGGGAGTCCGGATTGAGATCCAGATGCTTCAGGAGGTTTTCTTCAGCAGTATCATAATCTTCCTCGATGAACGCCTGTTCTCCAGCTTCATAATAGCGATTGGTCGACAACTGGATGATAGCGAACCTCGACTCATCGAGAGCTATGACTTCGCTCGTTTGCCCTTCCCGGAGACCATATACCGCCTCCCTGACGGGTTTATCGAGAGAAGCTACTTCCACCTCCCCGATTAGACCATACATTTTTCTGCTTGTCTCGTCCATGGATTTTTCCTTTGCTAGCAATGCAAAAGGCTTCCCCCCGTCGATTTCATCGAGTATCTTCCCGGCCTCAGTCCTGCTTCCCACCACTAAAAGTCGCAACATTACTTTTTTTTGCGCACCGGATTCTTTCCCAGGCGGTTCGGGGGTGGAATGTAGTTGCGACGGCCCATCTTCCGCCCTGATATGGGCCTCGGCCTCCTTTACGCCCAGCTTAAGAAATTCCTTATCGGGGAAGCGATTGAGTCCCTCCGAATATAATTCTTTCATTTTTTGAAACTGCCCGGCGGCGGCGTATAGTCTCCCCAGATTTTCGTATGCGCCCTTATGTCCCGGCTCATATGACAGGATCTCGCTATATACGCGCCCGGCTTTTTCGTATTCCTTCCGGCTCTCGTAAATTGCGCCCAACATCAGACGGGCTTTTACCGCATCGGGGTTGAGTTCGACATGCCTCAGCAGGTTTTCTTCGGCCGCCGGATAGTCCTTCGCCCGAAACGCCCTTGCACCCTTTCTGTAGAAACTGAGATCCACGATCTGTACAATCGCATACCTGTTATCGCTCAGCTTCACAACTCCGCTCGTTTCGCCCTCTTCCAGACCGGGAAGGACATCCCTCAGCGGCCTTTCGAAATCTTTAAAGTCAACTCTTCCCAGGTCGCCGTATTTTTCCCCGCTCCCATCGATCGATTCTTCCTTTGCCAGAAACGCAAAAGATCCCCCTTTACCGATCTTCGCAAGAATCTCATCGGCCTCCTTTTCAGAAGGAACGACGATAAGCCTCACATATGCATGTCCGCTTCCGGAGTACGCGGATGACGTCATCAGAACCATTATCAGAACAACAAGGAACGACCTCTCAATCCATCCCGCGGCATAAAATCCCGCCTTCTTCTTTGCTGAATTCATACTTTTTTTTTGAAATACCGCGCGACGCAGACGTAACGCCCGAATATATAATCCCTTCAAGCCATACACCCGGTATTCTAATAAGATCATGAGGTAATTTTCCAGAAGAAAACCCCACACTAAGCCAAAAAGTGCGAGCGCGGATTCGCTGAGGAGAAATCAATAGCCGCATTTTTCGGGTTAGTAATCATTCAATCGAGTAATCAGGAATTTGTTATAATGAACAAGAAGGGAGGTAATGGGTTATGTCGTCTTCCAAAAAGTCCTCTTCCAGGGATGCGCTGTTTCAACCTTTCGAAAACCTTAGAAAAATTATTGAAAAAAAGGGGGTTGCATTAAATTCTGGACCTAAAACTTTAACATATAGTCCCTCTGGAGACAAGGATAAAACCGTCAGCGACGAAGAGGTTTTCTCCGATGCTATGAGACAGGTCCGGGAAATAAAGGAATTCCGGCGACTATCCGTACGCCAAAGAAAAGCAGTCCCCCTCAGAAAAAAAATTAATCCGGATAGTGAAGTCCTGACCGCCATAAGGGAGATCGTTTCCGGTCAAAGGTCCTTTAAGCTTTCAGACACCCAGGAATTTGTCGAGTGGAAAAACCGGGGGTACAGAGACGATATAGTCAGGCGATTGCATGAGGGAAGATTTTCGGTACAGGATTGCCTGGACCTCCACGGCCTGATTGTTGAAGAGGCTGAGGAAGAAGTTCGTCTGTTTCTCGAGGAGGCAGTGAAAAAAAATTATCGATGTGTGAAGATCATACACGGGAGGGGCTTACGTTCGCCAAACGGGCCGGTTCTGAAAGAAACCTTGATCCAGTGGCTTTCCGGGAGATATAGAAAATATCTCGTCGCCTTCGTAACCGCCAGACCGTGCGACGGAGGATTGGGGGCACTCTACATATTATTAAAGTAAATCTTGATGTTTATTTTTTAATTATCAGATTTTAATGTTTATTATCGCTTATGCGGACGACCTGCCCGCTACGTTACCGAGCCTACTCAAGTCGATCCCTGACCGGCGGTGCACCCGAAACAATGGTCGTCTACCGCGATTTTTCTCTCTCCGAGGAGAGAATAGTCGAACTCTCCTATATGACGTGGATAATCCGGCAGGACGGCAAGACCGGCCATCTGGTTGAAGTCGCAGTCGTATAGCATACCGTCCCAGCCGACATTGATCAGACGCCGGCACATCAGGCCGCAGACTGTTCCTGCATTAAAGGAGTTTTTCAGCTTCTCCATATATTTCTCATAATTGCCGGAACGATCGAGAAACTCTTTGAAACGCCCGATGGGCATATTTATAAACGTATAAAGACTGTTGAAAGAAATGCCATAACGAGCGGAAAGCTCCTTCTTGTACTCTTCTTCAAGAGCAGCCTGTGAAGGCGGCAAAAAGGCCCCCTGAGGGTTATAGACCAGATTCAGCCTGAGAGACGACCCGTTTGCACCGTATCCGAGAGAATTCAATAACAGAAGGGCACTCAAGCTTTTTCGGAATACGTCCGCTCCCCTGACCCTGTCGACGACGGCCTCCCTATAATGCGGAAGAGAAGCGATAATTTCTACACCGTGATCCCTGTAAAAATCGAAGAGGCCTTCCATTCCCGGCTCATAATAAATCGTCAGATTACTGCGAACTATGACAGTAAGACCGGCCTCTCTTGCCTTCCTGACAAGACGCCTGAAATGAGGATTGAGTTCCGGAGCCCCGCCTGTTATGTCCAGGCAGCCGATCCCGGTGCCTGTCAATGCGTCAAGCAGGGCATCGACGTTGTTTTCGGCCATCATTTCATCTCTCCCCGGTCCCGCCTGTACATGGCAATGTTTGCACGTCATATTGCATTTATAGCCGAGATTGACCTGAAGGATCTCTATTCCTGCGGCCTGAAGGGGTCCGGAACCGGACTGAATAATCTTATCTTTAAAGGTCATCTACAACCATCCTGCGAAATTTTGCTTTAACTACAATTCAAAGTGAAACCTTGTCGGCGGCGTTGTGCGCCTGGATGCAATGTATGAGTGACGCTCCCCCCCTGACCGCAGACGCTGCGTGGACTGCTTCCGTGATGTGTTCGAGGGTCATTCCTTCTTCCAGACACGATTTCGTGTACGAATCGACGCAGTAAGGACATTGCAGCACGTGCGCAACGGCAAGTCCGATGAGGACTTTTTCTCTTTTGGTCAGTAACCCGGGCTGGAGAGATGAATTGTACCAGTCCATGAACTTCCTGAACAGGTCCGGGCTATGTTTCCCAACCTCGCAAAACCTGTCGAGATCTTCATCTTTGTAATATTCGCTCATTTTATCTGACGCCTCCTTATCCAAGGATATGTACATAGGTTAATTATAATTATAAAAAATGATAATACAAAGAAGTCACGAAGCTATCACGACGTGCCGGATTCCGGTCCATATCGTCCGCGCGCAAAATCTGTTACAATTTTTTTTATGAATGACGTTGAATACAGAATGATCGAGAATTGTGAAATAGAGATCCCGCCCCCTTTCTGTCTCGTCATTTTCGGCGCCTCCGGAGACCTGACCGGGAGAAAGATCATTCCTTCTCTTTACAAGCTGGATAGGGACAAACTCCTTTCCGATCAATTCTTAGTATTGGGAGTCGCACGGACTGAAATGGCCGACGCGGACTTCCGCGATCAGATGAAAGACTCATTAAAGGAAGCTCTTCCTGAAAATTTTGTCGAAAAGACGTGGAAGGAATTTTCCCAAAAGCTCCATTATATGTCCATTGATTATGACGATCCCCGGTCTTATACAGCCCTCAAGGGAAAAATCATTTCCATTAAAGAAAAATACGAGGACATAAGAAACTGTGTTTTCTACCTTGCCATCACACCCAAAGTCTATGAAACCATCATCTCGAATCTCGGTTCTTCGGGCTTAGCGTCGGAGGATGAGGGTTTCACCCATATTGTAGTGGAAAAACCCATAGGCTGGGATCTTGAATCGGCCCGTCGCCTGAATACAATATTGAGAGGGTCCTTCCAGGAGAAACAGGTCTTCCGCATGGACCATTACCTGGCGAAGGAAACTGTTCAAAATATTTTAATGTTCCGCTTCGCCAATTCCATTTTCGAACCGCTCTGGAACAGAAGATACATCGACCATGTCCAGATAACCGTCACCGAGACGCTGGGAGTGGGACACAGGGGTGGATACTACGATAAAGCGGGCGTTATCAGGGACATGTTCCAGAACCATATATTCCAGCTCCTCGCTCTCACCGCAATGGAGCCCCCGGCCCTGTTCGAGGCCGAGAGGGTAAGGGACGAAAAAGTGAAGGTCTTCCGTTCTGTGAGACCTTTTCCCCTGGACCGGCTGAAGGATGTCCTTGTTCTCGGCCAATACGGAAAAGGCAGGATTGCAGAAAAAGAAGTAGTCGGCTACAGGGAAGAGCCGAAGATCCCGGGGGACTCTGTCACTCCGACATACGCTGCCCTTAAAGTATTTATCGACAACTGGCGCTGGAACGGCGTACCCTTTTATCTCCGTTCCGGGAAACGACTGAAAAAGAAAAAATCAGAGATTTCGATCCACTACAGACACGTTCCCCATCTCATGTTCGCCCACGCCATGGCGGAAGATATAGAACCCAACACGCTCGTTCTGCGGATCCAGCCGGATGAGGGGATAGACCTTAATTTCCAGGCTAAAACGCCCGGATCGAGGGTCTGTCTGAATCCCGTGGCAATGGACTTTGCTTATCAGAGGATTTTTTCCCTGACCGCTTATGAACGGATCTTGCTCGACTGCATGAGGGGAGATCAGATGCTGTTCGTGAGAGACGACGGGGTGGAACAGGCTTGGTCCCTGCTGACCCCCGTACTTGAAAAGCTGGAAAAAGATAAGGATGTAAAGAATTTTCCGAAATATGAAGCAGGCTCTGACGGGCCCGAAGAAGCGGAACTTCTACCCAAAAAAGACGGCCGCGAATGGAGACCGCTCTGATCATTTCACCTTTTTGTTTCATATCCCGGCTAAGCCTTAACCAAAGAGAATTTCACCACGGAGGCACAGGGGGCACGGAGGAAGCCAAAGATAA
>JBECKU010000030.1:0-8520 GCA_040235385.1 Candidatus Sulfobium sp.
TGCATTTTGTCGTTCCTGCCTTGCATTATAAATAAATGGAAAATATCGAGTCCATAAAAGACGAGAACGTGGAGCATGCCCTCCTCTCTGATATACCTCTTAATTATGCCCGGGGGAATATGATCATGCCGCTCAGGAGAGAGGACGGAAAGCTTCTGGCAGCGGTGGCGGACGAAAAAGGCATCCTGGCCTTGAGGGAACTCGCGGGACATATGGGGTTGTCCCCTGCCCCTCTTTTTTACTCTCCCGGAGCGATTGCCGACGCGATCAACAAATATTACGGACAGATGGGGTCGGCCGAAGAAGTCATGGACAATATTACCGGCGACGACCTCTCCTCGGTAGCAACTGAATTTGAAAAACCGAAGGACATCCTGGGGCTTACCGAAGAAGCTCCAATCATCAGACTTCTTAACGCGATTCTCCAGCAGGCCGTAAAAGAGCGGGCCAGTGACATCCATATCGAACCGTACGAAAAGGAGCTCGATATCAGGATGCGAGTCGACGGCATCCTTAAGAGGGTCCTTACTCCCCCCAAGATTATCCAGGACGCCCTCATCAGCAGGGTGAAGATCATGGCAAACCTCGATATCGCGGAAAAGAGACTGCCCCAGGACGGTCGAATCAGACTCCTCATCGGAGGCAGGGACATCGATATCAGGGTATCCATCATACCCACGACGTTCGGAGAAAGAGGCGTTTTGAGACTGCTTGACAGAAAACAGGGTCTCATCGGTCTTTGGGAAGTTGGACTGAACGGGGAAGATGAAAGGAATCTGGAGGAACTGCTGAACAGGACGAACGGGATATTGCTGGTTACAGGTCCTACCGGCAGCGGCAAGACTACGACCCTTTACGCTGCGCTTAATGCAATCCATACCGAAGAAAAAAACATCATCACGGTTGAAGACCCCGTGGAGTATCAGTTGAAGGGCATAGGGCAGATACAGGTAAACCCGAGGATCGGACTGAAATTCGCCTCGGGACTGAGGTCCATATTAAGGCAGGACCCCGACGTGATCATGGTGGGAGAAATAAGAGATGCGGAGACCGCGGAGATAGCTATACAGGCCTCGCTCACCGGCCATCTGGTGCTCTCGACTCTCCATACGAACGACGCCCCGTCCGCGATCGTGAGGCTTATCGACATGGGCGTCGAACCTTTCCTTGTGGCCTCATCCCTCTCGGGCGTCATTGCCCAGAGGCTGGTAAGGACGATATGCCCTCACTGCAAAGAGTCTTACGAACCTTCTGAAACCGAGAGGTCGTATTTTTCCGGTTCTTCCATAACGGGCCGGTCCGTCGCTGTTTTATACAGAGGGAAAGGCTGCGGGAAATGCGGAGACAAAGGTTATCTCGGAAGAATAGGAATATTTGAGGTCCTTCTGATAGACGACGATATCAGGCAATTCATCACCGGCAGTATAGACTCTCAGAGAATCAAGAACCTCGCAATCACAAAAGGCATGAAAACTTTAAGGCACGACGGCTTTGAAAAGGCCCTTAGGGGCCTGACCACTGTCGAAGAAGTATTGAGGGTGACGCAAAAAGATCTTGCGGAAGTATGAATCTTACAGTTTCAGAAAAATAAAAAAAATCAACCACAGAGACACCGAGACAGAGAGAAAGAATATTTTAAGGAGGTCTCCTTCGACGACAGGGGCTGGTAGTCAGAATACAAAGGTCAGGATCCTATATTCTGCATTATTAAGTCTTTTCGGCGCCTCTGTGGTGAAATTCTTTTTCGTTTTATGCGCAATTGCATTCCGGATCGTGAATCCTGCATCATTTAATCATGCCGATATTCCAGTATAAAGGATATAAGCCCGACGGCACACAGGCGACCGGTACCATCGAGGCTGAAGGTCTCAAGGACGCGATAGCGGGCATAAAATCTCTCGGAGTGTTCCCGAAGGACGTCGCAGAATATACCCACAGGGAAAAACGATGGTCCCTCAGGAGGTTCGATGCGACCCACCTGCCCTCTGTTACCAGACAACTCTCTACTCTTCTTTCTTCCGGGGTCCCCCTTATGGACGCGCTCAGGTCCCTTTCCGAAGAGAATACGGGATCGTGGAGGGGACTGCTCGTCGATGTGCGGGAGAGGGTCCAGGGAGGGGCGAGTCTTTCACGTGCGCTGCAGGCATATCCTAAGATCTTTCCCGAGTTTTATTCCAACATGGTGGCTGCGGGAGAACAGAGCGGTTCTCTCGACAAGGTCCTGATAAGAGTCGCCGATTACCTTGAAAAGCAGGCTACAATACGGTCGAAGATCCAGGCCGCTATGATCTATCCCGCTTTTATGACCGCTGTCGGCTTCACGGTCATGGCTTTTCTCTTCACCTTCGTCGTACCGAAGATCGTCAAAATATTCGAAAATTCAAAGAGCGCCCTGCCATTCGTGACAGTGGTCCTCATCACTGTAAGCAACCTCTTCGTCAATTATTGGTGGGCGATGATCATCCTGATAGCGGCATTTTTCCTGGGAATAAGATGGTTAAGGAAAAATAAAAGACATATGATAGATGCGATAAAACTGAGACTTCCCGGCGATGTTCTCAAAAGCCTTTATTTCGGGCGCTTCTCGAGGACCCTCGGGTTTCTCCTGGAGGGGGGAATGCCCATGCTCAGGGCTCTCGAACTGTCCGGAAGGTCCGTCGGCAATTTAGTTATAGAAGAAAGGATCCTCCACGCGGTCGACAGGATAGCTGAAGGTGCGAGGCTGTCCGCATCCCTGGAAGGATTTCCGTCGGTCCTCCTCCAGCTCATAGCCACCGGTGAAAAAAGCGGCACTTTGCCCGAGGTGCTCACCAAGGCGGCCGAAGCCTATGAAGAAGACTTTGAACGCAGGGTGCAGAAGTCCCTCTCTCTTCTTGAACCTGTAATGATATTGCTCATGGGAGTAATAGTTGGCTTCATCGTCCTCGCCGTCCTTCTCCCTATGTTCCAGCTTAACCAGCTTGTAAAATAGACCTTTCACCGGCTGTTAAATTTTTTAAATATCCAATCCGTATTTTCTGATATCATAATTGGGTTCTGAAAGAATTATTGAAAAATACAAAGCATTGGCCTATCATTGTCATTCCGGTTCGCTTGCCCGCCGTCAGTGTGGAGGGTCCGGTTATCCTCTTCTCTCGCTCAGGAGAGCGAATCCGCAAGTACGGACAAGCGGGAGTGACAGCGTAGGTAAATTGCATAAGTCATGTTTCCAAAGGAGGAAAAAGTGAAAAAATATTTTTATCTGGTTCTCGTACTTACAATTCTGAACGGGTGCGGCACCGCCGGCAAGGTCGTTCTGGTCTCCCCGGCCACACCTGAAGAAGAACTGAAAGACAAAGTCCGCGAAACCCTGGACGAGAGCAAGAAGCCGGCTGAGCCGCAGGCCGACAACTCTCAATCCCGGCAGAAGGTGGTCCTCGTCTCCCCGACCACGCCGGAAGAAGAACTGAAAGACAAAGTCCGCGAAACCCTGGACGAGAGCAAGAAGCCGGCTGAGCCGCAGGCCGGGAATTCCCAATCGCCCCAGGTCCAAAAAGACTCCGGGACCGTGGTGAACCAACCCGATGAATCGCTGAGGGAAGCCCATCCCGCTTCAGTTGGGGAGACGCCTGCGTTGAGAGGAGACAGATTGAATGCGCTGATCAACCTTCTCGAAAAGAAAGGCATCATAAATAAGAATGAGTTGACAGAGGAAATAAAGCGGCTGGAAGATCAAGAGAAATAATTTCTTTATTCTCATCTCAATATCGATACTCACTGTTCCGGGGCTCCGGGAAGAGTCTACCGCTGTCTCCAAAGTATGCCACGTTTTCCGACCGTTCGCCTTTTTTCAAACATTCCGGTTAAACACCGGTTTTTCCATATAAATTAGAGATATAAGGTCTTTTGGTAAAGTAAAATTCAAGTTGAAAAATGAATTTTTCATATACTAATATCTACCACTACTAAAGATGTATAAAGGGAGGTGGCTATTCAAAGGAGAAAAATCATGGACGCTTTTCAAGCGTATGAGGAAAAACAAATTTTCCGCACTTGTTGTAAAGGGGGTGATGATAAAACACCGCGACGCCGTTCTATCAAACCATCTGATCAGATAATTTCATTAATCACGAATGTTCACTGACGGGACAAAACGGAATCACTGCCGGTAAATTTCTGCCGGTACCTGCAATGAACGCAGCAGCTAAGGGGAGGAAAAATGATAGCACAAAAAAACCGCAGTAATTATTTCATGCTGTTCGCCGCCGTAGTATTACTGTTGGCATCTGTTCTCGTCATCAGTGGTTGCGGAAGCAGCAGCAGTCACACTACAAGCGGTACCACGCCAGGAACGCCGGGCACGCCGCCCCCGCCACCCTCACAGCCTGGTCTGACCACCGCAACAAATATCTTTATTGACAGCATCCTCAATGCCGACGGAATAGGTAAGAACTATCAGTTCTTCCATGGGAGCACGAGTCCGGATAAAAGCAAACTTCTCATAGTGCTCAATCAGGCGCCTTCGCCCCAGGGCGGGCCGACCGGAACTTCGGCGATGTATATGCTCGATGCCGCAGAGATCGAGAAGGGTAATGTTGTAAAACTCAACTCCGGTCAGGTCAGCGGTGACGGCTCGGGACCGATGGGAGCTACGATTACGTTCAGGTCAAACTGGAGCGCCGACGGCAGCAAGATCGCGCTCGCGGGCGCGGACAGGCTCTTCATCGTCGATGCAAATACCTTGCAGACACTGAACGGCCCGAACGGCGATACCAATATCGGCGGTCAGAACCATGACGCCATGTTCACATCCGACGGAAAGTACGTTGTCCTCACCTTAAGGACCAAGCCTTACAGCGGCGATGACGCGAGCAAGCTGGACGGAGAAATCCAGCTCTATGATGTAAACGGCACGTCCATCGGCAGCGGGGCATCTGTCTGCAATGCTTGCCATACCCAGATGCTCGGTTCTGTGAAGAATGCCACCTTGTGCGGTATCGACGGCACGCTTACCGAGAGCAACGGAAAATACTCCGGCACCGTCTTTATTGCCGGCCACGGCGGCCATATAGCCAAGGCGGTTGTGAGCATCGACCCCTCGAATACGGCGAGCCCGATCACTGTGACCAGCCTTTCCCTGGTCGGCGTATCCATGGTGAAATTCGCGGAAGGGGATTCACAATATAAGCTCCATGACGTGCGGCTTGACGGTAATATGCTTTACTGGTCTACGTACAACACCGATGCCAACGGTCAGGTGCACTACGGCTCGGTCGATCTCAGCAGCGGAACGGTGTCCGATGTCGCCGTCGATGTAGATCCGAGGGGAACGGCTCCGGGTCCGGGGTTAAACAAAATGCCGATTTACTGTGCGTCCGGCATTACGAACGACTACTTTATGCCGATCACGATGACAAATGAGGCATACATCACGGTCATTCCAAAGAGCACCATTACCGGACAGGCAACTCCTCCTCCCGTTCTTCCTCATGACACTGCCCCCCCGCCGCCTCCACCTCCCCCACCGCCTCCGCCGCCTCAGGGAGTGACTTCGGCTACGAACGTGTTCCTGGATAGTATTCTGCCTGACATGAACTATACGTTCTTCCACGGGAGCACGAGTCCGGACAGGACGAAAATGCTGATGACCATCAATAAGTCTACCGGACCTCAGACAGGTCCTAACGGGACTTCGGACCTTTATATTCTCGATGCAAATGAGCTCGAAAAAGCTAATGTCGTCCAGGTAGGCAATGCCGCCCAGATCAGCGGAGCCGGTTCGGGACCGATGGGAGCTACAATCTCCTTCAGGTCCGCCTGGAGTCCTGACGGCAGCAAGATCGCAGTGGCCGGTGCGGACAGGCTCTTTATCGTCGATGCAAATACTTTGCAGCCGTTAAACGGTGCCAATGGCGACACTAATATCGCAGGTCAGAACCATGATGCCATGTTCACCTCGGACGGCAAGTACGTTGTCATGACTTTAAGGACGAAACCTTACAGCGGCGACGATGCGAGCAAGCTGGACGGCGAAATTCAGCTCTATGACGTAAACGGCACGTCCATCGGCAGTTCAGTCTCGGTTTGTAATGCCTGCCATACCCAGATGCTCGGCACGACGAAAAACGCCACCTTGTGCGGGCTCGACGGCAAGCTCGAGCTCCAGGCTGCCCCCGCGCCGGGTTACGGCCAGTCGGCGGGATCTGACACCTATACCGGAACTATTTACGTCGCCGGCCATGGCGGACATTTCGCTAAGGCAGCTCTTTCGATCGATCCGTCTAATACGGCCAACCCGATTACCGTGACCAGTCTTGGTTTGGTTTCTGTCAGCATGGTGAAGCACGCCAATGGCACTTCGCAGTACAAGCTTCACGATGCGAGACTGGACGGGAACATACTTTATTGGTCCACTTACATGACTGACGCGAACGGCAAGCTGCATTACGGCAAGGTCGACCTCACTACAAATGCGGTTGTCGACAAAACAATCGATGTCGATCCCAGGGCGACACTCCCTGCACCAGGCGTCGATGTCGGTCCATATTATTGCGGGTCCGGTCAGACCGATAACTATTTCATGCCCATAACGATGTCAAATGAGGCATACATCACGGTCGTACCCAAGTCGACAATTCAGTAAGCGGGAATTGTTTTTGTCGAGGGGCGGCTCACGCCGCCCCTGCTTTTTTTGAAGAATGCCGGCAGAGGGTCTATATTTTCGAAAATATTTTGCGCTTTCCTATATCTTTACTCACATATTGCTTACATCACACTGCAGTTCCAGGACGTGGAAACATGAGGAGTATTCTGTATTATGGCTTCATTCTATTTAAAAATGTAACTTTAACTTGAAAACAAAGTAAATATGTCGTATCGTACAATATTTAGAACTTGCAGAGGAGGTGATGAAAAAAAGATCTGGAGGGCGTTTAGGAATTTCAGTTATGACGTGCTAATGAAAAGGGAGGTTAAGCGGCATGATTTTCAAGAAAAAAAATAACAAAAGATTGCTGGTTTATATGGTTTCGCTGGTCCTCGTGCTGGCGCCGTTATTTCTATACGGCTGCGGAGGAGACGGCGGTTATGACAATCCCGCCACAGAAGCTAATCATACTTCGGTATTGATCTCACCACAGACGTTGAATGATTGGACGATTAACGGCTACAAGAACTCGGAAGGCTTCACCAAGCTCGTTGTTCTGGACGTCACGAGCCAAAGCAATTACATGGAGGGACACGTACCGGGAGCGTTCCTGTTTGACTCGTCAACCGACCTGGCGGCAACAAGGTCTGACGGTGTCAGCGAAACGATTTCCCAGGTGGCCACAAAGGCCCAGATGGACGATCTCATCCAGAGAACGGGTATAGACGAAAACACCGTTATTGTGTTCACTACTGACGGTGGAAGCGCTGGTAATCTTATGCAGCTCGGGAGGGCATATTATAATTTCCGCTACTGGGGGTTCCCGAAGAACAGGCTTAAAGTGCTCGATGGGAACAACGCAACTTATGAAGCTGCGGGTTTTGCGCTGGAAAAAACGGTCCCGCCGACCCCTTCCCGCTCCACTTACAGTGTCTGCCAGTTGACGCAGAACACGACGGTGAGGGCGCCCTTCGGCGAAATGGTCGCTGTTTCCGAAGACAACGATCCCGACACTATTGTGATAGACGCAAGATCTCCTGACGAATATAACGGAGTCCCCGGTAAAACGTCCGGCCCGACGGGAGCTTCCGGAGGATATGTGGCCTTTGAAGGACATGTCAGGACTGCCGTGCATCAGAACTACACGGAATTAATAACCCCCGACATCACTCTCCTTCCGAAGGAGGATTTAAGAGCGCTCTTTGCATCGATCGATGTTAATGGCACTGAAACCACCTATGAGTACTGCCGGACGAGCTGGAGGGCAGCGATCACTTTCCTTGCCCTTGACGGCGTGCTCGGTTATCCCACCAAGATCTACGATGGAGCATGGATCGAATGGGGACAGATGGCGCCGGAATCTAAAGGCGGCGCACTTACGGAAGACTCTCCCTGGAGGACAGACATCCCTCAGCGTTCCGAATCGATCACCTATAATCAGGATGCCGGGGTAACCGTCTACCAGTTAACAGGCGCGAATTCCTACTCCATGCAGGCAAACGGAGTAAACACCGTCGATTCCTCGATCTGCGGAGGAGGCGGAGGTGAAGAAGGAGGGTCGGTAGCGCCTGGATATTAACATGAAGATCACGGTGTCCCTTGTTCTAATGGTTGCGATACTCCTGCCGGCAGCTTCCGTACCCGGGCTGCCGGCGGAGAATCTCCTCGCAATGGGTTCGAAGAGGGGGTTCGATGAATTACAGGATTCCGGTAAAAACAAGGGACGGCCTGAGGATGAAACCGGGGAAGTGAAGGGCCGGGAAGAAAAACGCTTACCCGAAGAGGAGGGCGATAAATCCGGAAATTCTCCTGCCCGGAAAAAACCCAGGCTCAAATACCGTGATTTATATGAATGCGGCTGCTGAGATCATCCGGCATAGGGGTGAGAATAAACA
>JBECKU010000361.1:0-2036 GCA_040235385.1 Candidatus Sulfobium sp.
CGCGGCGGCCAGCATCACCAGGGCGAACGCGAGCAGCTGGGTCTGACCGCTGACGAAGCCTGCCAGCCAGGCACCTGCCCAGGTGCCGGCCATGCCCGGGATACCGAAGAGTGCGAGGCTGCGCCAGTCGATCATCCGACGCGCCAGGTAGGGAAGGGCGCCCACCAGAGCAATGAAACCGACCACGGCTAGGGAACCCGCGATGGCGACTTTCTCTTCCTGACCCACCAGGTAGACCAGCACCGGTACCGTCAACACGGAGCCACCGGAGCCGAGAAGTCCCAGGCTCAGACCGATGGACAGGGCACCAATCCAGGCTAACAGCATAATAATATCAGCTAGTTAAGATTATTATCTCGACCTGACAAGAGGATCGCCCGGGCCGGTCTCCGGCGCGGGCGATCATGGGGGCACGTCACGATTGGGGGAGTCATATATGAGTGACGTCTAATATGATACTCAGAAATTGAGGAATGTCTAATATTTCTCCCGGTCTTATGATAACGGGTCTGGCGTCACCGCGGCCTGCAAACAACCGGGAGACTACATTGAAGTATTTACACACCATGGTCCGGGTGTCCGATCTCGACGAATCGCTGGCGTTCTACCGCGACAGGCTGGGGCTCAGGGAGTTGCGTCGCCACGACAACGAAGGCGGGCGCTACACCCTCGTTTTTCTCGCTGCGCCCGGTGACGAGTCAGCCCAGGTCGAGCTGACCTATAACTGGGATCCGGAGGAATATACCGGCGGCCGAAATTTCGGACACCTGGCTTACCAGGTGGACGATATCTACGCGTTGTGCCAGAAGCTAATGGACGAGGGCGTGGTCATCAATCGTCCGCCCCGGGACGGCCGCATGGCATTCGTCCGCTCACCGGACAATATCTCCATCGAGCTGCTGCAGAACGGGGATGCGCTTCCGCCCGAGGAACCATGGGCGTCGATGCCGAACACCGGGGAGTGGTAACGGCGACAGAGGTCAGAACCGGGCGCCGGCGCCGAGTTCTGCGAGCTGTTGCCGGACCTTCTCCCGCTGCTCTTCCATTCCGGTATCGATCTGCGCCTGCAGGGAGATGACCTCGGGGCTGGCAGCTGCGTCACCGAGATACTCGGACTCGGTCAGTTTCCATGCCCATTCGGCTGTGCCCAGCCAGCCTTCATCCACTGCATTCTGATACAGCGCCACGGCCCGCTGCGAATCCCCGGCAGCGGCAGCGCTGATCGCCATGTGCACCGCGACCTGGCCCGGTGATGCGTTCCCGTGGCTCCGATCGATATGCGCCCTCATCGCAGCGGCGAGACGATCGGAGCCTGGCTTGTCCCCGAGTCTCGCGAGCGCGAACAATGCGCCGTCGGCGACATCATGATTATTGTCGGACACGGTGGGTTCTGCCGTCAGCAGTTCCGGGTTCCATGTCCGAGCCACCGCCAGGGCTTCTTCGGTACGGTCCAGCATCGTGAGAGCCAGCATCCTTGCGCTGCGCAGGGCGGTCAGATTGGCGAAGTCAGAATCCATCAGAGGTGCGGTAAGCTCGTCGGTCCGCGCAAAATCCTTGTCGTGAGCGGCCCCAAAAACCGGCAGCAGGACGGCGATCGGATGTTCGGGTGATTCCAGCGTGATCCGCCGGGCCCATCGTTGCGCTTCTTCATCCATGCCGAGATCGGTGTAGAGCCATACGAATTCGATCGTGGTGCGCACGTCCCGCTCCGATACCTCGTATCCTTTCATCAGCCAGCGATGAGCCTCGTCCAATCGAAAAAATACGTTCCGGTTTATCCTGTACAGACCCAGGTAGCCGGTCGGGTAGTCCGGGTCCAGGGTGACGAGCCGCCGCCACTGCTCTGCCGCCTCGTCGTAGCGACCGAGTTCCAGATAGTTCGCGGCGATATTATTCTGCGCGACGCGAGACAGGGGATCGATCTCCAAAGTCTTGCGCAGAATCTCGATGGCTTCCTCGGCCCTGTCGGGTGACTCCGCCACGACACTCGCGTACCAGAGATAAGCAGGCGCATAGCTGGGGTTCAGTTCCATGGA
>JBECKU010000171.1:0-11396 GCA_040235385.1 Candidatus Sulfobium sp.
GTATACCTTGCTTTCCCGGACCCTGCGCGCGATAAGCTGGGTATACTGGGAACCGAAATCGAGAACTAATATCCTCTCTTCATGCATCTTTCACCTTCGGAAATAAGAAGCCGCAGCGCGTCACGTAAAACACCGGATTGCTGCTACTATGCCGACACTTTTTTTAAAAGTTCTCAATGGCGGGACCGCCGGGATATTTAATGGCACGCAAATGATATCATCCATATTTTCAGAATCATGGTCTACCACTCAGTCCGGTAGTTCGGGGCTTCTCTCGTTATAATAACATCATGGACATGGCTTTCCCTCAGTCCGGCATTCGTTATCCTGATAAATCGCGCCTTTCTCTTCAGTTCGGAAAGATTCTTCGCCCCGCAATAGCCCATCCCCGACCGAAGACCTCCGAGTAGCTGATGTACGCTGTAGGACAGGGAACCTTTATACGGGACCCTGCCTTCCACCCCTTCGGGCACGAGCTTCGTCGTTTCAACATCTTCCTGCTGGTAGCGGTCTTTCGCCCCCTGCTCCATCGCCCCGATAGATCCCATCCCCCTGTAGACCTTATAGCTTCTGCCCTGATATAAAACGGTCTCTCCGGGCGACTCGGCCGTCCCCGCAAAAAGGCTGCCGATCATTACGGAGTCGGCACCGACTGCGAGAGCTTTCGCAATATCTCCGGAATATTTTATGCCCCCGTCGGCGATCAGAGGGACTTTAAACTTCCGGGAAACGGCATAACAGTTTTTGATCGCCGTCAATTGGGGAACCCCCGCCCCGGCGACGATTCTCGTCGTGCATATAGACCCCGGCCCGATCCCTATCTTTACGGCATCGGCACCCGCCTTAATGAGATCGAGCGTCCCTTCGGCAGTGGCCACATTGCCGGCAATAACATCAATCCCGTATTTTTTCTTTAAAGTTTTCAATGTGGAAATCACCGACTTCGAATGACCATGGGCCGTATCGATCACGATTACGTCAACGCCGCTGTTAATCAGCAGTTCGGCACGGTGCATGGTATCATCGCCCGTTCCAACGGCGGCCCCGACCATAAGACGACCGTGCTTGTCCTTACAGGAATTAGGGTATTTTTTCCTCTTCTCGATGTCCTTTATCGTAATAAGCCCCTTAAGCCGGAAGTCCTTGTCCACTATGGGCAGTTTCTCGATCTTGTATTTGTTCAGAAGTCCTTTGGCCTCGTCGAGGGTCGTCCCGACACCTGCGGTAACCAGGCGTTCCTTCGTCATCACTTCAGAAACTTTTTTCGTGACCCTGGTCTCAAAACGAAGGTCTCTATTGGTGAGAATCCCGATGAGCTTTCCGTTAACGGTTACCGGTACGCCCGAGATTTTGTATCTTTCCATCAATGCCATCGCTTCGGATATGGGGGAATCAGGGGATATGGTTATGGGATCGATTATCATACCGCTTTCCGACTTTTTGACTTTGTCGACTTCTACAGCCTGCTTTTCGGGTGTCATCGCCCTATGAACAATCCCGATGCCCCCTTCCCTTGCCATTGCTATTGCCATAGACCCGTCTGTAACCGTATCCATTGCCGAACTCAGGATCGGGATGTTCAGTTTTATATTACGTGTCAGATGTGTCCGTATATCGACGCTGTTGGGCAGCACTTCGGATTTTGCCGGCAAGAGCAAAACATCGTCAAAAGTCAAACCGACAGGGATATTTTCGGGCATTTAATTCTCCTGAATTTTTGAAAAATTTTAACATTTCACCCGTTGAGAAAGCAATTTGGACAACCATTTCGGCGGATGTCAATTTTTGCTTGACACCGATGTTTTTTTTTATTACAGTTTACTTGCAGTCATTGATGCTTTGTTTTTTCAGCACGTATCAAGAGGCATTACAACCGGGTCTTCGATTGTGAAAATAGCCCAGGGAGATGCCTCGTCGTGTCTGAATAGATTGTTCCTGATTATCAGGAAGGTTTTAATTTTTCCATTACGAAAGGGGGTGAAAACAATGCGTATATCTGTTTTATTGGTAACTTTGCTCATCGCGGTCGCTTTCATCGCAGCAAGCGCCTTTGCGGTTCCGCCGGGAAAGACAGTAGAATTTCCTGACGGAGACGCCGGGAAAGTGATTTTTGACGGCAAGACGCACTCAGAAAAAGGTTTGAAGTGCAACGACTGCCATACGAAGATCTTCCCTATGAAAAAAGGTGGAACGTTTACAATGGCGGAAATGAATGAAGGCAAAGCATGCGGCGCCTGCCATAATGGAGAGAAGGCTTTCAGCACAAAAGACGAAGCCGACTGCGGAAAATGCCATAAGAAATAATCCACGTTGACGCGCAGCTTCAAAAAGAGAGACCCGGATATCCGGGTCTCTCTTTTTGGTTAATACGTATCACCCGCTTTATTCGGAAAACTTGATATCGCTTGTTCGGAACAAGGATGGATATAGTCTCCAGGCTCATTCTCACTGCGTTCCGAGGTTCCTTCATTCACGAGGGTTTATGAATTAAATGGGTTAGCCGTTAAATCCTGGTAAGCCAGGAGTCGTACTGCCTGTTTTTCCCCTTGACCACATCAAAGAAAATCGACTGAAGCTTTTCCGTGATGTCGCCGCGCTTCCCCGTGCCTATTACCCTCCCGTCCACTTCCCTGACAGGCGTCACCTCGGCCGCGGTACCCGTCAGAAAAGCCTCATCGGAAATATATATTTCATCTCTCGTAAAGCGCTCTTCCCTCACCCTGATACCGTTGTCGGCTGCGATCCTGATAATGCAGTCCCGTGTAATCCCTTCAAGTATGGATGTAAGTGGCGTGGTCTTTATCTCGCCGTTTCGCACAATAAAAATATTTTCACCGCTCGCCTCCGATACATACCCCTCCGTATCCAGCATAAGAGCTTCGTCGAAGCCGCAGGAAACGGCTTCCTTTTTGGCGAGCTGTGAATTTACGTAATAACCGCAGACCTTTCCTCTTGTCATATCGACATTGACGTGGTGTCTGGTGAATGAGGAGACCTTTATTCTTATGCCCTTCTCAAGTCCCTCGTCTCCCAGATAAGCTCCCCATGGCCACACGGCAATGGAAACATTCACGGGGTTTTCTTTCGGAAAGATACCCATGGCTCCATAACCTATATAAACAAGCGGCCTGATATAGCATTCCTGCATCTTGTTGACCTTCACCGTCTCTATGATGGCTGACGTAATCTCTTCCCTGGAAAACGGTACATCCATCATAAAGATATGAGCAGAGTCGAAGAGCCGGTCGACATGCTCCCCGAGCCGGAAGATCGCCGACCCGTTTTCAGTCTTGTAACACCGGATACCCTCGAATACACCAAGGCCGTAATGAAGAGCATGCGTAAGAATATGGACCCTGGCGTCGTCCCAGGCCACGAACTTTCCGTCCATCCATATTTTTTCGGTCTTAGCGATCACGACGTTTATTTAACCAGCAGAATATACGGTCTGTCAACTTAATTCCATGAACATTCCGTATATCATTACATCCTTTCCGGCGCGGTGACACCCAGAATGGACAGAGCGTCGTTCAGTACCTTCTTAACCGCTCCGCAGAGTGCAAGCCTTGCCATTGTCGTTCCCGTGTCGTCTCCGATGACCCGGTACTTGTGATAATAAGGATGGAACATTCCCGCGAGTTCCTGCAGATAAAAGGTTACACGGTGGGGTTCATGGGCCCTGGCCGCTCCTTCGAGGACCATGGGATAAACGAGCAGTTTTTTTATCAAAGCCAGTTCCTCATCTCCGCCCAGCGGGGACAGGTCCTGTTTTTCGAGACCACGAATGTCCAACCCATGATCTTCCGCGTTCCTGAAAATACTGTTTATTCTGGCGTTGGCATACTGGACATAATAAACGGGGTTTTCCGCGGAATTAGCGGTCACGACATCGATATCGAAATCCAGGTGGCTGTCGGACTTCCGGGTAAGAAAAATGAACTTGGTGGTATCTGATCCGACAAGGTCTATCACTTCACTCAGGGTCACGAAATTCCCGGCCCTCTTGGACATTTGATAAGGTTCTCCATGTTTGAGGAGATTCACCATCTGGACGAGTATGACTTCGAATTTGGTCCGGTCATACCCAAAGGCTTTCATGACCGCTTCAATCCGGGGGACGTAACCATGGTGATCGGCGCCCCAGACATCAATAATGATATCAAAACCCCTGTCCATCTTATATTTATGATATGCAATGTCGGAAGCGAAATAAGTCAGTTCCCCGTCCCGTTTTACAACAACCCGGTCCTTATCATCGCCGAACTCCGACGACCGGAACCAGACCGCACCGTCTGCCTGATAAAGAAGGGCCCGTTCCCGCAAATCGTCGATTGCTTTTTGGACCCCACCCTTTTCAAGGAGACCCTTTTCGCTCACCCAACTCGTAAACTCTCGGACCTTAAAGGAAGCTAAGTCTCTTTTGATCAGGTTCATCATGCGGAAGTAAGCCCAGGAAATAATCTCTTTTTCACATTCCTCAAAGGAAAGATCCCTGTATCCTTCTCCCTTCTCCACGAATAGAGCTGATGCCTCCTCCTCGATATATTGTCCCCGGTATCCTTCCTCCGGAAACCCTGAAACTTCGCCCGCAATTTGCAGGTATTTTGCAAAAATAGACATCCCAAGCAGCCTCATCTGTCTGCCTGCATCGTTGATATAGTATTCACGTTCGACCCTGAACCCCGATTCTTCCAGCAGATTGCAAAGGGCGTTACCGACAGCGGCGCCTCTCGCATGGCCGATGTGCAAAGGTCCGGTGGGATTAGCACTCACATATTCAACGAGAACGCTCCGTCCATTACCTATATCGGTCCTGAAAAAAGATCTCTCGGACGAGAGTATTTTCACAACAGATGAAAAGAGATATTCCCGGGAGAAAGTAAAATTGATGAATCCGGGCCCCGCAATCTCGATTTTCTCAAAAATGTCTCTACCTTTAATGTTAGATACGATTTGCTCGGCGATCTTCCGCGGGGGCTTTTTGAGCGTTTTTGAGAGCGTCATCGCTATTGGCGAAGAAATATCTCCGAAAGAACCGACTTTGGGTATCTCGACTTCCACTTCGGGATAGTTTGAAATGCCCATGGATTCCAGAGACGCTTTGAGCACTGAAACAATATCTTTTTTCATTTTAAATTTTTACCGGGATTATCAGTTTATAGTACCAACATTTGATTGTCAACTTGGCGCCCTTTAATGGATTGCCGGGAATTACGCCGCTTCCGAAATTTGCGTGCGGGGCAGGTTTTCCCCTGATAGACCCCGTAAGTTCCGGGGCGGGCCGGCTGAAGTTTAAAGAGACCTGAGCGTCCCTGAAACGCCTTGAAAAAAAAGGAAGAAACAGTTAATATTATTTTTCTATAGTAAGAACCGCTTCCTCCTCATGGCGGGACTACCTTTTTGAAGGCACCTATGGGCGAACTGGAAAAACTCAGAAAAAATATCGACAGGATCGACGACGAGATACTTCTCCTGCTTAACAAACGCGCTGAAAATGTCCTGCAGATAGGCCATATCAAACGGAATGAAAAATCGAAATTTTACAAGCCGGACCGCGAGCGCCAGATCCTGGAGAGGCTTTCAGGCCGTAATGAGGGACCTTTCCCGAATGATGCATTGAAAGCCATTTACAGGGAGATACTATCTGCCTCGCTTTCGCTAGAGGAGCCGCTCAAAGTAACGTGTTTGGGTCCCCTCGCCACCTTTACACATCTCGCCGCCCTGAGGCATTTCGGCTCGTCAGCTTCTTTTGTTCCCGTCAACAGCATAAAAATGGTGTTCGAGAATGTAGAGACTGGCAAGGCCGATTACGGGGTCGTACCTATAGAGAACTCAAACGAAGGAGTGGTAAGCCACACCCTGGACATGTTCATGGATTCGGACCTTAAGGTCGTAGCTGAAATAATACTGAAGGTCTCCCACAACCTGCTTTCGAAGCAGACGCGGATATCGAGGATTAAAAAGATTTACTCGCATCCTCAGGCCCTTGCGCAATGCAGGGGCTGGCTTGAATCAAGTCTTCCCGGTGTGCCCGTTGCGGAGTCGACGAGCACCTCGAAGGCAGCCGAGCTTGCTTCCCGGGAAAAAGACGCCGCGGCTATCGCCAGTGAACTTGCCGCCAGAATGTACGATCTGAATATTCTGGAAAAGAATATCGAAGACAGCAGGCACAATGTTACCCGGTTTCTTGTCATATCAAAGGATTTTCCTCCCAAGACCGGAAACGACAAGACATCGATAATGTTCTCGATCAAGGACAGGCCGGGGTCTTTATACGAGGTACTGCTCCCCTTCAAAAAGGCGAAGATCAACCTTACAAAAATCGAGTCGAGGCCATCGAAAAGAAAGGCATGGGAGTACATATTTTTCGTCGATATGGAAGGCCATGTGGAGGACAAAAAAGTAAAGAAAGCAATCGATGCCCTGAAAGCGGAATGTCTCTACCTTAAGATTCTCGGGTCTTATCCGCAGGGCAACGTTCAATGATCCGTCCACCCGACTATATCCTGGGCATACAGCCCTATATACCCGGCAAGCCGATCGAGGAACTTGAAAGAGAACTTGGCATCTCTCATTCGGTCAAGCTCGCCTCGAATGAAAATCCGGTCGGTCCTTCACCCAAAGCACTAAGGGCTCTGGAGAGCGGCGTTGCGGACCTCAACAGATATCCTGACAGCAGCGGATACTATCTAAAGAATGCCCTGTCCAGATACCTTTCGGTGAGCGAAGAAGAACTGATACTCGGAAACGGTACAAACGAGCTACTCGATATTGCGGCGAGGACTCTTCTCAGGGATGGCGACGAGGCGGTCATGGCGGTCCCTTCTTTTGTTGTTTATTCCATGGCGGTCCAGTCCGTAGGAGGAAAGTCCGTCCAGATCCCGCTCAAGGACCATGTTCACGACCTCGCGGCTATGGCCGATGCAATAACCGACAAGACCAGGATGATATTTATCGCAAACCCTAACAATCCCACCGGCACGATGAACAGAAAAGACGAGTTCGACAAGATGATGGAGAAGATCTCCGATAATATCCTTGTCGTCGTGGATGAGGCATATTATGAATACGTCTCCGATCCCGATTATGCAGACAGCCTGAAGTATCTCCGGACGGAAAAAAATGTTCTCATACTCAGGACATTTTCAAAGATTTTTGGCCTGGCAGGGCTCAGACTGGGATACGGCATTGCAAAAAAAGAGATACTCTTCGAAATGAACAGGATCCGGGAACCCTTCAATACGAATTCGCTGGCTCAAAAAGCCGCGATAGGAGCCTTGGAAGACAGGGAGCATGTCACCGCATCCAGGGCCGCCAACGATGCAGGTAAACGGTACCTTTACGATGAACTCAATGCCATGGGAATCGAGTACGTCCCTACTGAAACCAATTTTATTTATATCCCGGTCGAAGATTCCATGATGCTCTATGACGGACTTCTCAGGCGCGGGGTCATCATCAGGCCGATGGGCCCGAAAGCGATCAGGGTGACGATAGGTCTCCCCGAAGAAAACAGGAGGTTCGTCGAGGGGTTAAAAGAGATTTCAGGCGGCCGGAAAGCCTGGTGACAAGGAAGAGAAGAAGAGATTATCCATGTCGGAGGAATAAATGGATATCATTGTATTAAAGCAGGACGCAACTGAAGAAGAGATCCGTCACATCATAAAAAGACTCGAAAGTCGGGGTTTGAAGGCAAACCTTTCCCATGGCACGGAGAAGACGATCATCGGCGTTATCGGTGATACATCGAAAGTCACGGAGGAAGAAGAAGATTCCATCCGGGCAGCCGCGGGCGTCGAAAACGTTGTAAGGATACTGAAACCATACAAGCTTGCGAGCCGGGAATACAAAAAAGAAGACACCATGATCACGGTGCGGGACGTCACGTTCGGCGGCAGGAAAATACCCGTCATGGCAGGGCCGTGCGCCGTCGAGAACAGAACTGTACTCACAGGAATCGCGGAAAGAGTAAAGGCGGCCGGAGCAGTCATTCTGAGGGGTGGGGCATACAAGCCGAGAACGTCGCCGTACTCTTTTCAGGGTCTCGGAGAGGAGGGGTTGAAATACCTCGCCGAAGCGCGGGAAAAGACGGGACTCCCCGTCGTAACCGAAATAATGGACCCAAGGGACCTGGACGTGGTAGTAGAGTATGCCGATATCATCCAGATAGGAGCGCGTAATATGCAGAACTTCAGACTGCTTCTTGAGGTCGGCTCCGTCCGGAAACCGGTACTGCTTAAACGAGGACTTTCCTCAACCATTAAAGAATGGCTGATGTCCGCCGAATACATCATGTCCCGGGGTAATGAGGAAGTATTTCTTTGTGAACGGGGAATCAGGACCTTCGAGACGGCGACGCGGAATACTCTCGACCTGAGCGCAGTTCCCCTTCTGAAGCAGTTGACACACCTGCCCGTGGTGGTAGACCCCAGCCATGGTGTCGGTAAGCGGGACCTTGTCGCGCCTATGGCCAGGGCCGCAGTGGCTGCAGGAGCGGATGCCCTTATTATAGAGGTCCATACGAACCCTGAAGAGGCTGTTTCAGACGGAGAACAGTCTTTAAGGCCGGATGAATTCGAACGGCTCATGGAGGAGCTGAGACCCGTCGCTTCGGCCGTGGGCAGGGAAGTATAGGATGCGGGACTAGGAGAAAAATAGCGCATTTATGACCAAAATTTTTTTTGAAAGAGTATCAATTCTCGGCGTAGGGCTCATCGGTGCTTCTTTCTCCCTCGCCATGAAAAGCAGGGGCCTGTGCGGGCATGTAGAAGGCTTCGGCAGAAACCGGGAAAACCTGTTGAGGGCGAAAGAGAGAGGTATTGTCGATTCTGTCACTACTGATCCCGGCGCTGTCGGAAAAAATTCCGACCTGGTGCTCCTTGCTACACCCGTAGGAAGTTTTTCATATCTTGCCCGGGAATTCGCTTCCTCCCTCAAAGAAGGTGCGGTCCTCACCGACGCTGGGAGCGTGAAGGGTGATCTCGTATATGAACTGGAAAAATTAATACCCCCGAAAGCCCGCTACATCGGCGCCCATCCCATCGCCGGGAGCGACCGTTCCGGCCTTGACGCCGCCGATGCCGGGCTGTTTCAGAATGCCAGATGTGTAATAACCCCTACTGAGAACTCCGATCCCGACGCATTGGAGACCGTCACCGCCCTCTGGCGGGCACTGGGTTCCGAGATCGTAAAAATGGACCCGGGACATCATGACCGGATATATGCCTCCGTCAGTCATCTTCCGCACCTGATAGCTTATGCCATTGTTAATACTGTGGCCGACACAGACATATCGTATCTCGACTTTTGCGGTCAGGGTTTCAGGGATACGACAAGGATCGCGGCCAGCTCTCATGAACTTTGGCGTGATATCTGTATTATGAACAGGCATAATCTTCTCGACGTAATCTCGACGTTTCAGAAAAACCTGGATTCTTTCAGCCAGTATCTCAGGGCTTCAGATTCCGATTCCCTCGAGAGGGAATTCAAGAAGGCCCGGACACTGAGGGAAGGTCTTGGACAGAATTGAGATTACTCCCGCAAGGACATTCAAAGGCGAAATCAATCCTCCCCCGGACAAATCCATATCACACCGTGCTGTAATCTTTTCGGCGCTCTCCAAAGGAAAAAGCCGGGTCAGGAATTTTCTCAGGGCCAAAGATACGGAAAGTACTGTCAATGTTTTCAGGACGTTAGGCATCGAGATAGAAGACGAAGAAGACGGGCTTCACATCAGCGGCAGGGGCATCCGAGGTCTGGCCGAGCCCCTCGACGTCATTGACTGCGGAAATTCGGGTACGACGATCAGACTCCTCTCCGGGGTCCTTTCCGGAAATCCTTTTTTCTCGGTGCTGACGGGAGACGATTCCCTGCGGCTTCGTCCCATGGCAAGAATCATCCGGCCGCTCGGGCTCATGGGCGCCCAGATCCTCGCAAGGTCCGATAACAATTATCCTCCTCTCGGGATCAGGGGAACAAAATTAAAACCAATCGTTTATGATCTCCCTGTGGCAAGCGCCCAGGTCAAATCCTGTCTGTTGCTTGCAGGTCTATACGCCGACGGCCAGACCGTCGTTTCCGAGCCGTTCAAGTCCAGAGACCATTCGGAAAGAATGCTCCCTGCATTCGGGGCCGACCTGAAAGTCGACGGTCTCAGAGTCATCGTCAAGGGAGGAACAGAACTGCATCCTCTTGATACGGAGGTGCCCGGTGATTTTTCTTCCGCCGCCTTTTTTCTGGTCGCTTCACTAATAGTAAAGGAATCTGAGATAACCATCAGGAACGTAGGGATAAACCCAACCAGGACGGGACTTCTGGGCGTGCTTGAGCAGATGGGCGCGGTGATAAGGCTTGAAAATATTCATACCGTATCCGGGGAGACTGTGGCCGATATATATAGTCAAGGTAAAGTCGGCCTGACGCCGTTTCATGTCTCCGGTGAAAGCGTGCCGTCGCTGATCGACGAGTTCCCCGTTCTCTGCGTAGCAGCCGCCTTTGCTAACGGAACTTCCACGATTGGCGGCGCAGAAGAGTTAAGGGTCAAAGAATCTGACAGGATC
Source organism: Candidatus Sulfobium sp. (assembly GCA_040235385.1). Taxonomy (GTDB): domain Bacteria; phylum Nitrospirota; class Thermodesulfovibrionia; order Thermodesulfovibrionales; family UBA6898; genus JBECKU01. The sequence goes on from JBECKU010000171.1 coordinate 10,560, forward strand.
TCTTCGATCTCGGCGGAGCTGAGTAAGATGGGCGTCAGCATCGAAGAATTCCCCGACGGTCTCAGCATCAAAGGGGTTGAACGGTTGAAGGGGACCGAAGTCCACAGCCACGGAGACCACAGGATCGCGATGTCTCTTTCCGTAGCAGCTTTGGCCGCAGAGGGCAAAACGACAATAAACGGGGCTTCTGCGGTGGACATATCGTTCCCGGGTTTTTTCGACATCCTCAGGAGATTTGCATCGTGAAAAGGGTCATCGCCATAGACGGTCCCTCAGGGGCAGGCAAGAGCACGATTGCCAGGCTTGTCGCCGCAGATCTCGACTTCGACTATCTGGACACAGGGGCCCTTTACCGGGCCGTTGCACTTGCGCTCATGAAACTTGGTCTGAGGGAAGATTCGTCCGATGAACTGATATCGTCCGTTCTTCTTCTTACGCAGGTATTTTTCAAAGACGGCAAAGCCGTATTGAACGGGACCGATGTATCCGAAGAGATCCGCTCACAGGAAGCATCTCATTTCGCGTCCGTCTTTTCCGCAAGAGTGCCTGTGAGGAGTTACCTTCTGGATATTCAAAGAAAAGCGGCATTGACAGCGGACCTCGTCGCCGAAGGACGCGACATGACCACCGTCGTGTTTCCCGACGCATTCGTAAAATTCTTTCTCGATGCCTCGGTCGAAGAGCGCGCGAAAAGGCGTACGCGTGAATTACGCTCGAAAGGGTACGAGGTCGAAGAATCCAGGATAAAACTGGAAATCGCCGAAAGGGATGCCAGGGACGCCCGGAGGGACATCGCTCCCCTTCGGAAAGCCGACGATGCTTACTTCATCGATTCCA
>JBECKU010000081.1:0-5659 GCA_040235385.1 Candidatus Sulfobium sp.
CTTCATAAACGCCCAGTTGCCGGCATCTTCGAAATAAACCTTCATCCTGTACATCTCGTCCAAAGTCACGACCTTCACCATGCCCTTGTCCTTATAGACGATCACTTCGATCGGGAATGCAGCAGCATGATCGATACCGGGGCATCTATAATCCTCCGATTGTCTCTTCTCTCCCGCTATCCCGTATGCACGCGCCTCTATCTCGGGCTTGTTAACACCATAGATCGCGAGATCGCCCGCCGGTTCAAGAGTATAGATAAGTTTCCATCCTTCCCGGTTTGCTAGTATTCCCTCTTTGACTTTCGCCGCAATATCCTGAAAGACCCCGGGGGCATCTTCTTTCTTGTAGATGACTTCTATCTTGTCCCTGAAATCTCCTCCACCCATGCCGCCTACTTTGCCCTTATTCCGGATCTCTCCGATCTGTTTGTTTACCATGTTCCCTTTTACCGAAGCTGCAAGAATTTCGGACAATGTCTTCATTGTAGAGACTGACAGCTCAGTCGCGGTATCGTCGCCGAGCATCGTCCTGTTTATGGATGCCGGATTCACAAAGCCGACATTGATGCCCGACTCGTCCTCGTAGAGTTCGACTCTCAGGGGCAAAGCAAAAGCCGATGCCTGACCCGTAGCGATTATTTTGTTTGCATATTCCGGAGAATGGATCACGATTGTATGAGCCCTGAACCCGCAGCCTTCAGGGACCGAGGCATTATAGGACGCTATGACCTTCCAGCCGTTTTCATTAAGAGCGCTTTCGATTTTTTTCACTGAGTCGTCAAAAGAGCCTTCTACCTTGTCGGCGACTTTTAGATATACTCCGTAGTCTTCGGCCCGGACTACAGCGCCTGTGAGGAATAAAATCGCCAGTGCAACCAGAATTGACTTTTTCATCTCGACCTCCTCTTAGTTAATAGATTGCGATACAGTAATATTAAAATACTTTTTTATTCCTTTGTAAACCCTCATTTGAAATCATTACTCTTGATCAGACATACTGGAAGTGTTATGAGGACAACGGTTGTGTGCGGCATGCTCGGTTCCGGAAAGACAACTTTCATAAAAAATTATGTGAAAGATTCTGGAGAAAAAGTAGTCGTCCTGGTCAATGATTTCGGGCAAGCGGGTATCGACGGAGAAATTTTTTCCGCGGGGGGAATCGAGGCCATCGAACTGCCCAGTGGGTGTATCTGTTGTACCCTCAAGTTCGATCTGATGACGACACTCCGGAAGATCAGGGATACTCTCACCCCGGATCATCTAATGATCGAGCCGAGCGGAGTTGCTTCGCCTTCCTGTGTCCTCGAATCCCTGGATGCTCTCGGGATGAAACCCGTCTCTGTCATCGGAATAGTAGATGCAACGGAATTCGTGGAATTTCATGAATCGGGCATGTACGGCGCTTTTTTCGAGGACCAGATCGTCAACTCCGACGTCGTGCTGGTCAACAAGACCGACCTTGTAGATATCGAAATGACGGAAAAGACCGTCCGTCTCATTGAAACGATGAACTCCCTGGCGGTCATTTTCAAGACCGTCAATGCCTCGGTGCAGGGTGAGTTGCCCGATATCCGGCGTGAACAGCCCCGGGCAGGTTATCAAACTCCTCATTTTCATTTCGATACTGCTTCGTATAAATGGAAAGGGGCCGTGGGGTCGACGCAGATCAGGAATATCTTTGAAGAGATGGCACTGGGGAAATACGGGAATATCCTGAGGGCCAAGGCCCTTGTTCAGACCGGGGAAGGGACTTACCGGTTAGATCTTTCGTATAGGCACATCGACAGCGTCCCTTTTGAGAAAGCGATTTCGGAGAACCGTATCGTCATCATCGGGGAGGAGCTGAAAAAAGAAATTTTGGATGCTGATCTCGGTGCGCTTAACCCGAAAAATGCGGGACATTGATTTCGCCTCAACTCCGTCAAGGTTTACTGAGGTATCGAAAAAGAAATTTTTTTACAACATCGGCATTTTTCTATTGCATTTTTGGATCAAGGGATAATTTAAAAGAATGTCGGGACTATTTCACGAACATCAGTCCCGTCTTATACGCCTCTTCGTTCAGTTGTTTTATCCAGCGCACAGTTGCCTTCCTGTATATGACTGGAAGATTGCTCCGGATGAGTATCTCCTGGCCTTCACCCATGGGACTGGTTGCATAGAAACACAATCCGGAGTTGCTGATGTTGACAGTGACGCCTTTGAAGCTTTCTTCACCTGAGGCCGGGTCTAAGGTATACTCAATAGTTGACGGAAAGATGGAGCGCCGGTCCTTTCGTTTTTCTTTTGTGAAAAAAGACATCCCCTGCCCCCTTTGCAAGCGTTTAACCGTTAGTGTATATTTTATGCCCATTTATCGTAACTGTCAATTAATAATTATAAGATCTTATAAATTAATAAGTTTAAGCAAAAAACCGCTCTTATCCCTTCCCGCCTCCCGTGTATCCAAACTACTCTTTGTTGATAAAAGTGTCAAATTAAGTTTTTTTCATAGAAGAAGCTGTTTGAGAGCGGTTTTCGATTATTGCGGGTGACACCCGCATTTTCCTATCGCACTTTTTGGGATTAAGAATCTGTGTCCATCGGTGTTGATCCGTGGAAAAATGCATTTTTTGGGGTTTATATTTTCGCACGAAGCATGGGGAGTCCGAGGCGTTGTCTTTTGTTTTCGCCTTTTAAGAGATCCGTTTTTCTCTCCGGCATGTCGCCCCTGTCACCCTCATGCTGGGACTGGATTTTTGTCGGAAGGCTTGCGGCATGCTGAATGGTATGCTTCCCGAACTTCCTGGACAGTGCGTCGACGGCGTTATAGATCCTGGCCATTCTCTCTATCTTTGCAGTATTGTCAAAGAGGGTGTACTGGACGTCCGAATCCGGGACCAGCCCGGAGAGGACCACGCCGGTCTGACGGTAAAGGGTGTGAGGCTGATAGACTTGGTCAAAGCCTTCCCTGAGCGGGTCGAAGAGTTCCACCGGATATGAGGTGGGCCGATTAAGCCTGATCTCCACCCCGCTGTCCCTGAAGTCCTGCCTCCGGAGGAAGATGATGAGTCTTGTGGCCGATAATTTGTAGCGCCGCGCCTTGATGCAGGCGTTTTCCAGATTTTTCGAGAGTTGGGCGAAGATGAAGGGCTCGTCGTGAGAAGGCGGTGTGAAGGTCCTGACTTTGCTGATCGACTGATAACTGCTCTTCGATTCCGTAGTTACCGGATAGGCGAACCTCCCGTTCAACTCGTGCCAGATCTCCATGTAGGGTTTTGAGAGGTGTTTATGGACAAAGCTTTCATCCTGCTGCGCAAACCCAAGGGCCGTCGTTATCCCGAACTTCCTTAGAAAGGCCGCCGTATTCGGCCCTATCCCCCACACATTTCCCAGCGGCAGTTTCTCAAGATAGATGTGTATGTCCCTTCCCGGGATGAGGGTCAGTCCTGAAGGTTTCTTGTGCTTCGAGCCTATCTTTGCCAGGACCTTTGATAGACTCACCCCGACTGATACTGTGATCCCCAGCTCGGTCTCGACCTTCTCCTTCATCCTTTGTGCGATCGTACCGTAAGGGCCGTGAAAGCTCCTCCTCAGGCCTGTCAGGTCCACAAAAGCCTCATCTATGGAGTACTCCTCCACATCGGGAGAGAAGCGCCTCAGGATCTCGAACATGCGGAGGGAAAAGAGGCTGTAGGTCTCATAGTCGGAGGGGAGGACTACCGCTTCGGGGCACGCCTTTTTTACCTCGAAGAGCCTCATCCCCCTCTTTATTCCCCTGGCCTTTGCCTCGTAGCTGGCAGCGGCGACTATGCCGCGTTCCTTCCCGGTGATCACAGGTTTTCCTTTAAGCTCGGGATGGACCGCCTGCTCGCAGGACGCAAAAAAAGCATCGGCGTCCAGATGGAGGATCGCCTGCGGCCAGGAACGTATGGTTAAGGGTTGGGCAGGCATATTACCTATCACGTTTGTAGGGGCGGGTCTTGTGCCTCAAAGACGCTCTTCCTTCTGCGTCATCGCGAGCGGCTCTCGACCATCTTCCGAAGCTCATATGCGGTGATATGGGTCTTGATAACCGTCGAGTTTATCCGCCTGTATCTGCGGAAAAGACCCCATAGGCCATAAAATACAAAGACCGCAACGCTCAGGTAAAAAAGTCCTCCAAAAAGCTTCAGCATGAATCCGTCGACCATTGTATTATTCCTCCTTGTGATTGATTGTTCGTTATCTGTACTTCCTCACCACCGCCGTTACCACCCCCGCGATCTTGAGCTCTTTTTTCGGCCTGATGGGTTTATAGTTCGGGTTTGCGGGCATGAGCGTAACGCTTTCTCCCCGTTTTCTCAGATATTTCATGGTCCATTCGCCGTCGACTTCGGCAATGACGATGTCGCCGCTTTTCGGCGTCTGGCCCCTGTCGACGATGACCATGTCCCCAGGCAGTATCCCGGCACCGGACATGGAGTCACCCGATACCTTTAGCAGGAATGTGGCCTGCGGGTTCTGTATGAGGAATTCGTCCAGGGAAAGCGTGTCCGCCAGTTCCTCCTCTGCCGGGCTGGGAAACCCGGCCTCTACGGTGCCCAATACCCTGGCCTGTGTTTTTATCGACCCGGGTATGAGTCTGCCCTTTGCGTCCTTTTCGAGGACCTTTAGTGATGCAAGTGTGTTTACGAGTTTGAAGACGGCATTTTTCGACCGCAGTCCCACCAGATCACCGATCTCGGAAAAACTCGGCATCCTCCCGGTTTGATGATAGAAATGCGAGATGTCCCTGATCCTGGATTTCAGTTTGTGCTCTCTCGAATCATTGTCCATGCTTCCATTATAGGTGAACGATTGTTCACTGTCAAGAGGAGCGGGATGGTTAAGGACCGGATGCATGATATAATGGTCGAAAAAATGCAGGTAAAGTCCGAAAGGAGGATATGATGAAGAAATCTTTGGGTCCGAGGACGATGATTTATCCAACCCCGGTATGGGTTGTGGGCACATACGATAAGGAAGGAAAGCCGAATGCGATGACTATCGCGTGGGGAGGGATCTGCTGTTCCAAGCCCCCCTGTGTTGCGGTATCTATCAGATCTGCGACCTATAGCTATGGCAATATTATTGAGCGAAAAGCATTTACCCTGAATGTGCCTTCCGAATCATATCTCAGGGAGGCGGATTATTTCGGATTGGTCTCGGGCAGGAATGCGGATAAATTTTCCGCTACGGGGCTTACGCCCGTAAAGAGCGATCTTGTCGATGCCCCTTATCTGAAGGAGTTCCCCCTGGTCCTGGAATGCAAAGTGATCCACACCTTCGAGATCGGACTGCATACCCAGTTCATCGGAGAAGTGATCGATGTCAAGGCGGACGAGGCCGTGCTGGGCGAACAGGGGACTCCCGATATCGGGAAGGTGAAGCCTTTTGTCTTCAGCCCTGAGGTCCGGTCTTACCATGCGATCGGAGGCCATATCGGGAATGCCTTTTCCGCGGGAAAAGAATTCCGGAAGGAATAGCGACGCGGAGTGCCTTTCTGACAGGGATCCTTTGCGTCTGTCTATGAGAGGATTTCCTCCTCGATACTGTTTTTGGGTATTTCGATATGAATAAGGATATCGGGTTTGATCCTGACCGCACCGAATAATGCGCTGAAAGGCTTGATGCCGAAGTCTGGGAGGTGGAGCTCCAC
>JBECKU010000085.1:0-3813 GCA_040235385.1 Candidatus Sulfobium sp.
GAAAAGCTCGCGGGCCTCCACGATGTCTATATCCTCGAGGGGGTTGTCCGCATAAACCACAACGGCCACGGGCATGATCCCCACTGTATGGAAGCGGAGGCCGGGCAGACGATCCGCCTCGCCGGGAGGACAGCAATAGCCCCCTACGTCGGCAGCTTTCCGGGCAAGCTTTCCCGCAGTGATACCACAGGTGCCCTCGTCAACTCTCACCTTTATCCCCTGCCCCGCCGCGTACTTTCGGATAAGGTCGGCAAAGAGAGGGTAAAGATGCTGATCCAATGTGACGACAACGTCCGCATGTCCGATCTCGGGTTCATATCTTATAGGCTGCTCCTTCCAGCCATCGGGCATCGGTTGTACGATTGAAGGATCGGTGAAAGCGGGACCTTCCATGAACTCGGCGGCATAACACGGGACAAAGAACAAGAGAACCTGCACCAAGAGCAGGCATATCGGTTTTTTCCCCCTCATACTAAATTCTAACACTTTCCGGAGGCCAAAGCGGTGTCTGCACCGCTCGCTTCCCGCTCCCTTGCCCAGATAGTCCTCGATGCTTCAGATAGTGACTTTAAGGTCCTGTGAAAGCGGAAACTTAGGTGATACTCCTCACTATTTTGTCGCTCGCAAATCGGAAAGAATATGATAAAATTTTCAAATAAAGAACGGCATATGCACATCGATGATTATGCCTTCGGGCGCATTGTAATAGAAGGAAGAACCTACACTTCAGACGTCATCGTCTATCCTGACAAGGTCGATCCGTCGTGGTGGCGGAAGGAGGGACATCTTCTGCAGAAGGTCGACCTCGTCGACGCTATAGGCGCCGGCCCCGGCATTGTGGTCATAGGCACGGGGAACCAGGGCGTAATGAAGGTGCCGGATAACACTGTCAGCTTCCTTGAATCAAAAGGCATCAGAGTTATCATGGAGAAAACGGCAAGGGCTGTCGAAATCTTCAACGAGGAATCGAAAAAAGTAAAGACCGTCGGGGCCTTTCATCTCACTTGCTAGGCGGAGTTCAGTTTACAAAGTCCTGGCGGGGTTTCGAGGCGGAGCGGACATTTTTTATTTGTTTATGTAGTCATAGTCTTTGATTGAGATCCCCGCCTCCTTTGCACATTGGAATACAGGATCGTAATCGGCGACCGTCGTCTCGATGAACTTGATCGCGCCGAATTTCTCGAGCACTTTCCTTCCTTCTTCCGTTTCATGCAGACCCAAGAGCGTGGTCTTCAGTTTCTCTTTGATATCGCCGCTCAGTCCCTTTCTGACGCAGAGCCCGTTTGAAGGCACTTTGGCCGACTCTGCAAGGATGGTGAGTTCTTTATTCACTCGCGGGTTTATTTTCCTTACCCGGTCGTAGATGCTGTGTTTCGCAACACCTATGTCGGCCCTTCCGTCCAGGACGGACTCGATAGCAGCATCGTGGCTGCCGGAGAAATAATATTCTTCGAAGAAACTGTCTATATCCGTCACCCCGTTCTGCCGCAGATATGCAACAGGGAAAATATATCCCGCAGTCGTGGCTTTTTCTACGAACGCCATTTTCTTGCTCCTCATGTCGCCCACGCTCCTGATCCCGCTGTCTTTTCTCACAAAAATATATCCGTGATATGTGGTGCTTCCGTCAAGGTTTACAGGTCTTGCGAGGGGCTCCACTCCGAGTTTTTCTATAGCCAAAGCCCCCGTAAAGGAGCCGAAGAAGGCCCCGTCCATTTTGTCTGTGGCAAACCGGTTGACAATATTCCCATACCTGCTGAGGATCGTGATTTTGACGCGTACGCCTGTTTTTTCCGAGAGATATTCCGCCAGAGGCTGAAACCTCTCCATCTGCTTGAATACGTTCATCTCCGGGATCAGGCCGATGAGGATCTCCTTCTGCTGAGAATCGGCCGACCAGAAGGGCAAAAAGAGAATAAAAGCCAGAGAAAAAATCAGAATTTTAACATGCCACATGCCAATTTTCCTCCCGTACCTTCCAGACTCAATGCGGTCATGGTTCCAATTGCGGAACATCCGGAGAAAGACTTCCTGAAGCCGCATTTGCGAGTTAGTACCGGAAAAACTTTACGGTTGCTCCACAGTCTCGGATTTTATCCAGTCAAGATAGTCTTCCAGACCTTTGATGACGGGCACGGCGATGATCTCGGGAACACTGTAACTGTGAAGCTGCCTGACCTTTGCGGCCAGACCTTCGAACAGGTCGCTCCTCGTCTTGACTATCATCAGGACCTCCGAACCGTCCTCGGTCTTGCCCTCCCAGCGATAGATGGAGCGTACGTCCCTTATAATATTTGCGCATGCCGCCAGCCCTGCGTTCACGAGCTCTGTGGCGATATTCGCGGCCTCTTCTTCGCCGGAAACAGTTATCAGGACAATGATATATTCGCTCAAGGTCTCACCTCTGATGTCTTTCTTCCGATTCTTCTCTACCTGAAGAAGAATTCAAGCTGCTCGAGATGTTCGCCAGGGAATTCTATAGGGTAATCGTTGTCAAAACAGGCGGTGCAATAATGCTGGGAATCCGGGACTATGCTCAGAAGACCTTCGATGCTCAGGTATGCCAGGCTATCGGCGGTTACGTACCTTTTGATTTCCTCCACGTCATGACTTGACGCTATGAGCTCCTGCCTGGTAGGGGTGTCGATGCCGTAAAAACAAGGCATTATGGTTGGGGGAGAACTTATCCTGAGGTGGACTTCCTTTGCACCTCCGTTCTCCCTGAGCATTTTCACTATCTTTTTGCTCGTGGTACCCCTGACAATTGAGTCATCGATGACCACCACCCTCTTTCCCTCTATCAGTTTTCTCACGGGATTAAGCTTGATCTTGACACCGAAATGCCTGATGCTCTGTTTGGGCTCGATGAATGTCCTCCCGATATAATGATTCCTGATGAGACCGAAGTCGAAGGGTATTCCGCTTTCCTCGGAAAAACCCAGGGCAGCCGGAACGCCCGAATCGGGCACTGGAATAACCAGGTCGGCGTCGATATGAGATTCTCTTGCCAACTGTCTCCCGAACTCCTTTCTGACCTCGTTCACATTCCAGCCGCCGAAGATGTTACTGTCAGGCCTTGAAAAGTAAATAAACTCAAAGACACAGAAGGCCTTTCTCTCGTTTACCATGATCTGATGCGAAGAGATACCGCTTTCGTTTATTACGAGCATCTCGCCGGGTTCGATGTCCCGGATATACTTGGCGCTGATCAGGTCGAGAGCGCAGGTTTCGGAGGCAACAACATACGCCCCGTCAACCTGGCCGAGACAGAGAGGCCTCACTCCGTAGGGGTCTCTCGCCGCGATCATTTCCTTATCAGTAAGAATGAGCAGGCTGAATGCCCCATGGACTTCTTTTAATGCCTGCATCACCCTTTCCTGGAAGATATTTCCCTTCGAATGTGCGATAAGATGCACAATGACCTCGCTGTCTGACGTCGACTGGAATATGGCCCCTTCATTCTCGAGGTTCTTTTTCAGTTCATTGGCGTTTACCAGATTGCCGTTGTGGGCAAGAGCGAGCGTGCCCAAAGAATAATTGGCGACGATGGGCTGGACGTTCTTCAGAACGCTGCTTCCGGCGGTTGAATAACGATTATGGCCTATCGCGATATGGCCGGGAAGCTTTTTAAGCCTTTTTTCGCTGAATATATCCGCGACCAGGCCCATGCCCTTTTCGATATACATCTGCTTGCCGTCGGAAGAGCATATGCCCGCGCCTTCCTGGCCCCTGTGCTGGAGAGCGTACAACCCGAGATAGGTGATGTTTGCGGCCTCGGGATGGCCATATATCCCGAATACCCCGCATTCTTCA
>JBECKU010000176.1:0-8039 GCA_040235385.1 Candidatus Sulfobium sp.
GTGTCAGGTCGAGCCGCCGGGGAGGTCTGAAAACTGCTGAGAAACTTCTGGCCAAGTGACGTCGACCAGGCGATAAAGATACAGAAAGTCATGGCCGGAGACGTGCGGATTTTTCCACTTAGGGGAACTCCTGACCATGTAGCCGCTGCCGACGCGTCCTTTGCCGGTGATATGGTAATCGCTGTGGCGTCACTTTTTACCTATCCGGAAATGAGACATATAAAGGACTCCATCGCACTGGGAAAAGCCCGCTTTCCCTATGTACCCGGGCTTCTTTTTTTCAGGGAGGGACCATTTCTTACCAGGGCGCTCAGGGGGCTCGATATAGTGCCGGACGTAGTACTTTTCGACGGGCAAGGCATCGCGCACCCCAGGGGTCTCGGGCTTGCTGCTCACATGGGCATAGTCCTGAATATGCCTTCTATCGGCTGCGCGAAATCGAGACTCATCGGGCAGTTCCGGGAACCCGGGATGACGAAGGGCGACTGGAGCTATCTTTATGGAAACGGGCAAGGTTCTTCACCCATTGGGGCCGTAGTGCGGACGAAAACGCTTAAAAGACCGGTATTCGTCTCTCCCGGTCATATGACGGATATCGAGTCTTCCGTCAGAGTCGTGATGCAGTGCGCAGGGCGGTTCAGAATACCTGAACCGGTCAGGTACGCCGATATCCTTTCACGCAGGCTTAAGCGGGAAATGAAAGCCCGGCAATAACATACTGAAAGAGTTCTTGTGATTCGCCTGCACAACATTTTATAAGGTGCTTAGCGAAAAGCTCTTTGCCTGATATACTTCGATTATGAGCCATAGCGACAAGAGCAGATGGGAAGGACTCAAGAAAATCAGAGAGACTTATCCCGAAAAATTCGGAACCGTGGAAAGGATATTCGGCAATATCCATCCTGGTAACAGGATCTTTGTCGGCACCGGTTGTGGTGAACCGCAGTGCCTGGTCCGGGCTTTGGTCGATTATGTCCGGTCTCACCCGAAGGCGTTCTTCGATGCGGAGGTCTTGCAGGTGTGGAACCTCGGGGTGAGCGCCTATTCGTATGAAAAGTTTAAGGAAAATTTCAGATATAATTCTTTCTTCATCGGCAGGAATACGCGTGATGCGGTGAACCGGGGGCAAGCTGACTATACCCCCATATTTCTCTCTGCTGTCCCGGAGTTATTCAGAATGAAAAGAATACCGGTGGATGTGGCGCTCATTCAGACATCCCTCCCTGATTCGCATGGATATGTAAGTCTGGGTGTCAGCGTCGATATTGTAAAGGCCGCCGCAGAGAACGCTTCACTGGTAATCGCCCAGACGAATGCATATATGCCTCGCGTGCACGGGGATACTTTTCTTTATATTGAAGATATCGATCACATCGTCCCCTGCGACGAACCCCTTCTCGAATTCGAGGCCGACGCGCCGGACGCAATCACTGAAAAGATCGGGAAATACGTTTCGCAGTTGATAAGAGACGGAGACACCATCCAGGTTGGTTACGGTAGCATTCCGAATGCAATACTCTCACATCTGGTAAACAAGAGACACCTCGGGGTCCACACGGAACTGTTCACGGACGGAATAGCAGACCTCATGAGAAGAGGCGCTATCGACAATTCCCTGAAAGACCTTAACCGGGACAAGACGGTTGCCGCATTCTGCATGGGAAAAAGATCGACTTATGAATTCATTAACGATAATCCGGGCATAGAATTCCGGCCGGTCAACTATACAAATAACCCCCTCACAATCGCGAGGAACCGGAATGCAACCGCCATCAATAGTGCCCTGGAGATTGACCTGACGGGCCAGGCCACAGCGGAATCGCTGGGAAAGTTCTTCTTCAGCGGCATCGGAGGGCAGGCGGATTTTATGAGAGGAGCGATTCTGTCACAGGGGGGGAAGACAATCCTCGCCCTGCAGTCTACTGCAGAAGAGGGCGCCGTGTCCAGGATAGTCCCCTATCTAAGGGAGGGAGCCGGGGTGACGTTGACCCGGGGCGACGTCCATTATGTAGTGACGGAATTCGGGATCGCCTATCTTCACGGCAAGAACGTCAGAGAGCGCGCCATGGACCTTATAGCAATAGCCCATCCGAAATTTCGCCAATGGCTGATCGAAACCGCCCGGGATCTTTCACTTATTTATAAAGATCAGCTTTTTATCCCGGGGGACCAGGGGATCTATCCCGAAATACTCGAAGCGGCAAGAGTAACGAAGAAAGGTCTCAATGTTCTCTTCAGACCGGTGAAAATAAGTGACGAAAACATCCTGAAAAACTTTTTCTACGCGCTTTCAAACGACTGCATGTATCACAGGTTCATTTCAACCAGGGCCGATATGCCCCATGAAAGACTGCAAAGGTTTGTCGTCATCGATTATACGCGGGAGATGGTCATCCTGGCCGTGATAAGGGATGGGGAAAGAGAAGAAATAGTCGGCATGGGCCAATATTTTATCGACGATTCGACTCATACCGCGGAGGTCGCATTCGTTGTCCGTGATGATTATCAGGACCAGGGGATCGGTTCTGAACTGCTTTCATATCTTACTTTTTTAGCGAAGAAAAGCGGCCTTCACGGATTTACCGCCGAGGTCCTGCAGGATAATAAGAAAATGATAACAATGTTCGAAAAAACGGGGTTTGTGATAGAGAAGCGCGCTGAAGCCGGAACGTATGAATTGAAGATGTCTTTCCGCTCGAACTGATCCGGTTCTTTCTTCAGAGAATTGCTTCTTTATCTATTTGGCTGAACGCCTCTTGATGAACTTCTCAATTTCGACCCGGTGACCGGGACTGATTTTCAGATAACGGACACCATAGTTAAAACCGTCCACGGCGTTGCCCGAGGTCCTGACCACTTCTCCGTCCATGGAGACGGGGCCGGCGTTCGGAAGATAAAAAGAGCAGGATATAATGTCTCCTACTTGAAGAGTCCTCTCCGTCTCGATCAAAATGCCGGTGGTGCTGATATTTTGTGAAGTGCAGAAAAAGGATATATCGTCGAGTTTCCCTTTTACAGTGACCTTCAAGAGGACTCTGTAACTTTTTCGCTCCTGTATAGCCATAAGACGGCTGACTTTCCGGAGAAGCTCCATAGGCCGTATGGGTTTTGTTACATAATCGTTCGCCGTGCATTTTTCGACTCTCTCCAAGTCGGATTTGCTGTTCGCACAGACTACAATGATCGAGACATTTTTAAGCCGGTCGTCCTCCCTTATCATCTTACACAAGTCGTCCCCTCCGGTTCCGGGCATTTCGAGGTCGACTACGATGAGATCCATCCTGTTCGAACTATGGATTTTGAGGGCCTCCTCGCTCGAGGTTGCGGTGAAGATCTCGAAGTCCGACCTGTTGAGAATGGATTTTTCTTTTTCGATCAGGGTCCTTAAGTCGTCAACGAGCAGAATCTTTTTCATCGGCTTATTTTTATACAGAAATCTCTCCCCCTTTGTCAAGAATCCGCTGATTACGAGCAAAAAACCGAAACGTGGGAATTTTGTTCCGAATGCATTTATGCCGGTTCCAAAGGGAGATTGCCCGAATTGGACTTCACCCCGAAAAAAAGATACCCGGTCGTTATAAGCCAACTAATCATCCACCAGTAAGGCAGCGTTACCCCGATAAGAACGGCGAGACTGCCAAGGACTGTAGCAGGGGTAATTGCTACGGCGGAAAGCCGGACCAAAACCCTGTAATCCATCGTGATGCGGAGATAAGAACAATATGCCTTTCCCAGCAGGGCATAGAACAAGACCGCAAGCAGCCGGTATAAAAATGAGAAGAGGACGGCAAATGGATATGCGGCCACGGCAAACCATTTTTCAAATGTATCGACGAGACGGTACATTGCGTCGCGGTCGATGACCAGGTTGTCAACTTGAGAGAGATCGAACGTTTCGGAAGCCTCGGAGCCGTATTTTTTCAGTATGAGACCGGTCCTCGTAAGAAGAATTACAGCCGTGGAACCCTTCAGGGAAAGAGTCTGTCCAGTTGTATCGATTATCATGACTGCTTCTCCGGTATCTTCATCAAGAATAAAATAAGGCTCTTTTTTGTCGATCGAAACTCTTCCATTGGTTATTCTGATCTCGGGCATCTGGCTTATCAGTGCCGGAGCTTTCTTGTCCAGAATGAGAGCAATCTCGGACTGGAGTTCGAGTACAGGAGGAATTGTGCAAAGCGCAACCAGAGAAAGCAGATACCCCAAGCCCATACCCGTCCATTTTTTTGCAACATCCCTGTACAAAGAAGACGAATAGAAAGAAAGATATAAGGGATGGATGATCGAATACCGTCGCATGGGGAACTATTATTGCATAATTGAACGGGCGATCACAAAGAAGAATATTTTTACAAAGGCAATTAAAACATTCAAACCTTTCAGTCCTGCGGCCGCCGGGGACTTCTCTTCAGAGGAAAAACGACTCGCAGCAGCAATAGAAAGACCCCTGCGGTGAGGGCGGAGTCTGCAACGTTGAAGGCCGGCCAGTGATGCCGGCCCAGGTGTATATCGAGGAAATCTATAACATATCCATGGCTAATCCTGTCTGCCAGGTTTCCGGCCGCGCCTCCAAGAATCAGTGAGAACCCCCCTCTGTTATGTTCGTCTTTAATCAGCAGAATAATGACGAAGATAATCGCCAGTAGTGCGACGGCGATAAAGAAGGGATTACCGAGTTCTTTGAACATACCGAAGGCAGAGCCGGTGTTACGGGCATAAACGATATTAAAAAAAGAAGTCACAGGGATTTCCTCGTGCAAACGGAGATTATTTAGGATGAGATATTTTGTTGCCTGATCCATGAGAAGCACGAACAGCGAAAGCAGGAAAAAGGAAACGTATTGCGTTTCCGCACGCAAGTATCTCACCGGACAGCCTGGAAATCAAAGATCAATGCATGTTCGTCGCATTCCGGAAATTTCGGGCAGCGGATACAATCGCCCCAAATCTTCTGGGGAAGGCCGGCTTTATCG
Organism: Candidatus Sulfobium sp.; assembly: GCA_040235385.1. GTDB lineage: Bacteria > Nitrospirota > Thermodesulfovibrionia > Thermodesulfovibrionales > UBA6898 > JBECKU01. Next base: position 4,974 of record JBECKU010000176.1, read on the forward strand.
ATGTCCACGAATCCCAGTTTACGGAAGAAATCCGGTTGATACGTCAGCGCAAACACTCTTTTAATACCGAGTGCTTTGGCCTCGGCAAGGCCCTTTTTTACAAGCTTGCGCCCGATGCCTTTTTGCTGATACTCCTTTTTCACGGCCAGAGACCGCACTTCTGCAAGGTCTTCCCAAAGGATATGCAGGGCAGAGGTACCGCAGACGGCTTCCTCGTCCTCACATACATAGATATCCCGGATATTTTCGTAAAGCTCATTGATCGAGCGGGGGATCATTTCTTCCCTGCGTGCGAATTCGTTGATGAGCCTCTGGACCTCTTTGAGGTCTGAAATCTTAGCTTTTCTTATTTTCAATGTAGCTTATCCCTTCCAGAAATGACGCCGCATTAATTTTCGGACCGTCTTTGCCGGAAGATTTCGAGTGTTTATCGAACAGGGCGGTTATGGACGATTTTTTGAGAATGCCGGTCTCCGCAATGAGTGCGCCCAGCATAACCATGTTGGCGGATTTCGTGCCGTCAAGGGAGCTTGCGATTTTCGTTGCGGGTATGCCGATTGAGAGGATATCGCTTTTTATACCGTTTAGCCTGGTCAGGGAACTGTCAAAGAACACAAGCCCCTTCTTCCTGACGCGGGGTAAAAATTTATCGAGCGATGCCTTGTTCATGGCCACCAGGATGTCGGGAGAGAGTACCACGGGTGAGCCGATCATTGCATCAGAAATAATTACGGTGCAGTTCGCCGTTCCGCCCCTCATCTCGGCGCCATAAGAAGGGAACCACGTAACTTCCTTGTTTTCACTCATGCTTCCGAAGGCGAGCATCTTCCCCAAAAAAAGAATACCCTGTCCCCCCGAACCGGCTATGATAAGCTTTCTTTCCAGTTAGACGGTCTCCTTGAATTTATCTTTCAATAATGCGGGAGGAAATATCTTTACCATTTTTGTTTTCATCCAGTCCAGGGAGGCCCTGGGGCTCAAACCCCAGTCTGTCGGGCAGGGAGAAAGTATTTCAACGAAACTGAAACCCTTGCCCTCGATCTGATAGCGAAAGGCCTTAGAAATGGCTTTTTTTGCGCTAATCAGTCCTTTGTAAGAATCCAGCGAGACCCTTTGGACAAACGCAGCGCCTTCTATGGATGCCACGATCTCGGATACGGGGAGAGGATATCCCTCTGATCCCGCATTTCTCCCCCCCGGTGTAGTCGTGGTCCTCTGTCCGATAAGAGTAGTCGGCGCCATCTGTCCTCCGGTCATGCCGTAAGTAGCATTGTTGACAAAAAAAACCGATAAATTTTCTCCCCGGGCGGCGGCATGAACTATCTCGGCCATGCCGATTGCAGCCAGGTCACCGTCCCCCTGGTAAGAAAAAATGATCCTGTCCGGCATTACTCTCTTCATCGCGGTGCCGACAGCCGGCGGACGGCCGTGTGCGGCCTCAATGACGTCGAAATTAAAGTAGTCATATGCAAAGACGGCACAACCCACCGGAGCTATCCCTACGACGTTGTCCCTTATCCCGAAAGCATCTATACATTCGGCCACGAGCCTGTGTATCTGACTGTGTCCGCATCCGGGACAATAGCGAAAAGGGACCGGCTTGAGACTTTTTGGTCTGTCGAAAGTGCATTTCATAAGATGCCTTAATAATTTTAGATTTTATATGAGCTTTTAGCAAGTTTTGTTATATCTTTACGTGAAAAATTAAGAATATTTATTTAAAAAATTACGTTCTTCACAAAAAGCGAAATCTGTAATAGTACTTTAGTATGTTACAAAGAGTAGCACGATATGACACTATTTGGCAGTATCGTTATTTAATATTAAAAAAAATTAATGAAATACAATATGTAAGGATCGGTACACATTATGCTATGAAATTTCTAAAAAATTGAAACTTTAGAACTAATGCAGCGTGCCCGTGTCCGCTGGTTGATTAATCATGCAGCCGAACTGCCGAGGAGGTGCCGTATGAAGGATTACCTGAAGGGAATTCCGGATCTGCCGGGAAAACCTGTCAACGAGTTGTTTGCTCAGGGCGTCTCAAGAAGGGATTTTCTCAAGTTCTGTACAGGTGTGGCGATTACTTTGGGACTGCCTCTGGGCATGGGGGCAAAAATCGCGGAGGCGGTGACGAACCCGAAACGTCCCCCGGTGCTTTGGCTTTCAGCTCAGGAATGCACAGGCTGCGGAGAAACACTGCTAAGAGCGGGACATCCCACTCTCGAAAAACTGGTCCTCGATCTGATCTCTCTCGAATATTATGAGACGTTAAATGCAGGGGCAGGGCATCAGGCCGAGCAGGCGAGAGTCAAATCGATGGAGGAAAATAAGGGCAAATACATTCTCGTAGTCGATGGATCGATTCCTGTGAAGGACAACGGCATTTATTGCAAGATAGCGGGGCAGACGGTACTCTCAATGCTTGAGGAGATGGGTTCCGGCGCGGCAGCCGTAGTGGCGATCGGGTCCTGCTCTTCCTGGGGCGGAATACCCTCGTCCGCCCCGAATCCGACAGGGGCATCGCCGGTACATGCAATATTCAAAGACAAAGGGATTAAGACGCCCGTGGTAAATATTCCGGGATGTCCCCCAAACCCTTACAATTTCCTCTCTACAGTACTCTATCTTCTCACGTTCAAGAAACTGCCTGAACTGGATGATAAGAACAGGCCTAAATTCGGATACGGCCGGATCATCCATGAAAACTGCGAACGCCGCCCTCATTTCGATGCGGGAAGGTTCGCGGTTGAATTTGGAGACGAGGGTCACCGGAAGGGCTATTGCCTGTACAAACTCGGATGTAAGGGGCCTGAGACGTATAATAACTGCCCAATACAGCTTTTCAATGACGTAGGTTCGGGGGCCTGGCCCGTGGGTACGGGGCATCCATGCTTTGGATGCTCGGAAGAAGGGGTAGGGTTTACTGTTCCTCTTCACACGCCTGCACGTGTCAAATCCATGACGCCGCCGACGATGTTTACCGAAGTGTATCCCGGCGGCGAAGAAGGGATGTCACCGGGAACTAAAGCTCTCGCTGCGGGGGCCGCGGGCGTTGCGATAGGC